>JAIVTC010000048.1:0-26702 GCA_048629055.1 Candidatus Bathyarchaeota archaeon | reverse complement strand
TCCTTGTTGATCAGTTCCCCGGAGATGGAGTAGATGCGCAGAGGCGTTTTCGTGATATTGCCGATGTCAGGCAGATTGAATACAGGGTTAACAACAATCTCGAGATAGCCTATGGGCCGCAGACCGCCGATCGGCGTCAATGACGAGAACAGGGGGCCTTCAGGCGACATCCACAGGGCATCGACTGCCTTGAGGCGGTCGGATTTTTCTCTTTCAGTGACGATCTCTGTCAAGTAATCGGCGAGTTTGTCTCCAAGTTTTTCAGGCCCGGCGCTGCTTTCACCGATCAGGTCGAGTTGCAGGTTATAGACCCTGATTTTTTTCAGGTCAACATTCGAGAATCCGACAAAGCCACTCACAAAGGGATCATCGAGTATTTCAACGAGCTTCTCTTTATTGCCGGGCTCTGCCAACGAGTTGATCGTCGAGATCAACTCCCTGCTGTGCCCGAGTTTCATGCCCAGGTCGAATGTGTGGCGCCTGACCTGCTTGAGCATCTCCTGCGATGCGACTTCAATTACCCGTGACAGGCTCTTCATCTGAGCGTCGAGCGCTGCCTGCTTGAAGTAGCTGCCGGCAAACAACGACAGGATAATGGCGACTATGCCAATCATGCTGAAGATGGCAATCGTTGATGATTTGATTGAAAGCGACTCTATTTTCATGCGTATACAACAGGCAGCATCATTTTCAATATGTGAGCGTTGAGCATCTCAATCGGTGACAATGGGAAGGCGCTTTTCCGCCCACTCTTTCCAGCCGCCCCGAAACCAGATCAGATTGGTGTAGCCCCACTCCTTGACCTTGTTGATCGAGTCGCTGCTTCTGAGGCAGCGTACGCCGTTGCAGTAGACAAGGATCTTCCGGGATTTGTCCGCTGAAATCCGTTCAAACTCTTCACGCTCTAAGCGGGTATTCAGGAGGTTGATGGCGCCTTCGATATGGCCTTTCAGGTATTCCGTTTTTTTACGCGAATCGATGACGATCAATTCCGGATCCGCAAGAATCATCTCAATCACCTCTTCTGCAGAGACGATAGCCACTCCTTCAATTTTTTCCGGTGCAAACGGCTTCTGTCCAGCCGTCAGTGTGGATGAGCAAAGAACAGAGAGACAAAATAACAGGATTCTCTGGTAGTGAGTTGCATTGGATTGGTCAAACATCAGGATCACTTGCGAGATATGTTTACGAAACGAATGATGGGAACTCAGTATAAACAGTTGGCATACAGCTGCATAGAGATGTGCGGCCGGAAAAACTGTAGCATGCTTGCATCTCCTCGACTCTCTTTTCGTCAAAATGAGCACGGAATATTTCACGGTACGCTGCCTGCCGTGTTTTCACATGATTATCGATGGCGAAATACTGATTGTGATGGTGTGGCAGTTTCCGGATACACTTGAGAAACTCTCAACACTTGATTATCATGCCATGTGGGCTGGTTTGAGCAAGGGACGCATAGCAGGTTATGTTTGAAAATCCATTCTGCAAATGCGTACGTAATATCGTACGCCATTGTGACAGGAGGAGTTACTCGGTGTTTTGAAAGAAAACCCGTTTCAATCTCCTCCACCTTACAAAAAACTGGCTGGTGACCTGAGCGGTACATACTCAGGAAGAGTAAACATCCAGCATCGTCTTGATTATCAAGTTATGGAAGAAGAGCGTGTCGTGAAGGTTCTCAGGCTTTGGTCTCATTATGAGTAATAGACAAACATAGTGTCCAACAGCATCATCATCTACGCCGATGAGCGTCTCGCCGGCTACATCTTCGGTGAAGAGCACCCCTTCGGCCCCGTGCGCTTCCGCGTCTCCTTGCGCTTACGGCACTTGTCATCCGTGTACGGCAGACGCGGAAGCTTTGCGCCTTGGCGCGAGGCTTCAAGACTTCCTGATTTGCGTCAGTTTCAAAGCAGGTTTCACTAAATGCTGACCTCTGTGCACATTCGCCATCTTGTGACCATCGAAGAGCTGTCACTTGAACTTGACTCCGGCATGAGCGCTCTCACTGGTGAAACCGGCGCCGGTAAATCCATCCTGATCGACTCTCTCGGACTCGCACTCGGCAACAAGGCGGACATCAGCCTGATTCGCAACGGCCATGAAAAAGCCGAGATTACTGCAGTTTTTGATCTCTGCGACAACGCCGATGCTAAACAGTTGTTGAAAAAAATGGAGTTGCTGGATGACTCCAGCGAGTGCCTGGTGCGCCGGGTGCTCACTATCAAAGGACGCTCCCGCGCTTTTATCAACAATACGCCGGTAACACTCGCCTCTCTCACTCAACTGGGTGAGAAACTGGTTGATATCCATGGACAACATGCTCATCAATCCCTGCTTAAAGCCCCTTATCAACGCACGCTGCTCGATGCTTATGCCGGCAACGAAGAGCTGCTGGAGAAGTTGCAGCATCAGTGGCGACAATGGAGCACTGCGACGAGGGAGCTTTCCAGTTTACAACTGAAGCAGCAGGATCGCCGTTCACACATTGAACTGTTGCAGTTTCAGATCGAAGAGCTGGAGAATCTGGCGCCGGCGGAGGACGAATGGCAGCAGCTCGAGTCTGAACAACGTCGTCTCAGCAATGCCGGTCTGCTGCGCGAACGCTGCGATGAACTGCTCAGCACCCTCTATCATGACAATGGCGTTGCGCAACTGCTGCAACGCAGTCTCTCTATCCTCGAAGAGCTGCGTGAAATCGATAAACCACCGGGTGACAGCCTGGAGATGCTGCAAAGCGCAATGATCGAAGTCGAAGAGTCTTCCCACTCCCTGCACCAGTATGCTGATGATATCCAGCTTGATCCGGCAAGACTCGCCAGCGTTGACCAGCGTCTCAGCGACATCCTGCTGCTTGCCCGCAAACATCAGCTTGAACCGGCCGGGCTGCCCCTGCATCTCGCCACTCTGCAGCAACAACTGGAAAAACTGCTGCAGAGTGATGAACAACTGGATACTTTGCAGCAACAGATCGAGGAGCGCCGGCAACGCTGGGAAAAACTCGCCGGCAGGCTGAGCCGTTCAAGGAGCAAGGCGGTAGAATCACTGGCGGCACAGGTTTCCGCAACCATGCAGCAGCTGTCGATGCCGGATGGGCGCTTCAGTATAAAACTCAACTCCATCGAGCAGCAGCAACCGACGGCACAGGGTCGCGAAACAATCGAGTTTTATTTCAGCGCCAATCCCGGGCAGCCACAACAGCCACTCAGCAAGGCTGCCTCCGGCGGTGAACTCTCCCGCATCAGTCTCGCCATACAGGTCGCCACAATCGGTCTTGCGAAGATCCCCACGCTGATCTTCGATGAAGTGGATGTCGGTATTGGCGGCGGTGTTGCAGAAATTGTCGGCAAACTGCTGCGCAAGCTTGGAGAGGAGCGGCAGATCCTGTGTGTCACCCACCTGCCCCAGGTGGCGGCACAGGCGCATCATCACCTGCTGGTGGAAAAACAGCGCCACAACAACTCCACGCAAACCCGCATCATTCCACTCGAGGAGAGTCAACGCGTTGACGAGGTTGCTCGCATGCTTGGAGGCGTCGAGATGACAGAACGCACCCTCAAGCACGCTCAGGAGATGCTCTCAACAGAGTGACAATCGTCTTTGGGAAAACAACGATGCCTCTCTCAAAGAGCTGCCCGCACTTCAGGATTTTTATTTGCGATGAGGGCAACTGCTATTTAGGCAGCGCCCGTAGAGAACCATGGAGTGCTCTGACAACTCAAATCCGAGCTTCTGCGCGACCTTTTTCTGGGACTCTTCGATGGTTTCATCGACAAACTCTTCGACATGCCCGCATTCAATGCAAACGATATGATCATGGTGCATGCCACTATCCAGTTCAAACACCGAAGTAGTGCCTTCAAAATTCTGACGCTTGACCAGGCCCGCTGCTTCAAACTGTGTTAAAACACGGTAAACAGTGGCGAGACCAATCTCCTCATCATTCTTCAGCAGAATTTTGTAGACACTCTCAGCACTCAGATGACGCGGTTGATTGCGCTCAAGAATTTCGAGAATCTTGAGGCGTGGCAAAGTGACTTTGAGACCAGCCTGGCGAATATCATTGTTATCCATGGAATCCTGCTTCTCTGTTAGGGAAGCACCAAACGAATCGCTGCGCGCTTCGAGCAGTGCTTGTTACAAGTTATTCTCGGGGAAAGGGGCAGGCTCCTGCCCATCAAGCCCTCACCCCATTGATTTATTCAGAGGTTCCTTAGTCGTTGTCCAAAAATAACTTCCCGATCCTGCTTGCCCTGCTGTCCGTCTTCTGCGTGGCCTACATGGATGTAGGTCAGGGGCGTAAGCAGGACGCGGAAGCTTTGCAGCAAGAGTTACATAACGCTGCTATGCGCCCCTTGCTGCGCCTTGAATACGAACAACATTGCTACGCGATATCGGGAAGTTATTTACGGACAACTCCTTAGCAATCTCTGATTGCTGTATAATAGCAGCCTTTCCGTATGAAAATCAGCATCTAAATATGCACAGGCATCTCTTTTCCATCATTGCAGTCAGTTTACTGGCTGGCGGCTGTGCCACCTCAGAAAAAATTGTCAAAGGCGTTGCTCAAAAGCCATTTTCAAAGTTCTCTTTTGTGCACAAACAGACTATTCAGCAGGGCAATATCCTCAATAGTGAAGCACTTGACAAACTTGAAACCGGCATGTCTATGGAGGAGGTTCGACTGGCGTTGGGAACGCCCTCTTTTGTCGATGTATTTCATCAGCAGCGCTGGGATTACATCTACTGGCTGCAGGTTCCAGGCGAAGAACTGGTACACATGAACCTCACACTCTATTTCAACAAAGAAGGAATACTTGAACGTATAGACGGGGACTATGAACCGGATGAGGAGATCGATGATGAGAACGAGCGCATCGTCGTCTCAGTACCTGATCACGAGGGCAAGGGGTTTTTTCAACGCACCCTGGATAAAGTTGGCGACGCCATCGACTGAACAAGAGAGATGGATTCCAGCTAAGGGATGAGGACTCGGGGAAGGAAAAATAAATGCCCGGTGAGCCTCTTGCAAAACTCTCAAAAGCTGTCATTTCGACTGAAAGGAGAAATCTTAACTGATTGAAAAATAAGATCTCTCACATTCGCTCGAGATGACAAAACTCGCTGTTTTCGAGTTTTTCAAGAGGCTGCGGTAACTTGTTAGGGATGAGGCGGAAATTAAAGTAACAAGATGGGTAGGATGTGCCGAGGGACGAAGCTTCCGCGTCTGCCCTATACGAATGTACAAATGCCGTGAGCACAAGGATGCGCAGGAACGGCCTGCTCACGCCCCTGACCTACATCCATTTTAGGCCAGGCGCATCGATCGCGGACTTTTTGAGCTGTTGGACAACGACTTAGTTAATCGCGTTGATATAGCGCATCGGGTTGACAGGCTTACCATTCTTGCGCACTTCAAAATGGACATGCGGCCCGGTCGAACGTCCGGTACTGCCAAGCAGCGCAACTGTGTCGCCTTTTTCAATCAGGTCACCCTTCTTGACAATATTTTTCTTATTATGGCCGTAAACCGTGGTTAGACCATCGGCATGCTTGATCTCAACCATATTCCCATACCCTGAAACCCGCCCGGACTTGATCACGACCCCGCCGGCAACAGATTTGATCCGGGTGCCTCTTTTGCCCGGAATATCAACTCCCTTATGACCCTTGTATTTTCCGGATATTGGATGAACCCTGCCGCCGAAACCCGATGAGATGTAGCCCTGCACCGGCATACCCGAAGGTATGACTTCCTTTTTTACGTCGCGCTTGGTCAACACTTTTTCCAGCGTAGTCAGCTGCTTATCCTGGGCTGCGAGTTGCTCGCTCAAGCGATCCATTCCCATCAACAGGTCAAGCGAGGTTTGAGTGCGGCCCGTTTCACCATCCGAGGCGCTTCCCATTGCAGGATCATCTTTGAAGGCCTCTTTATCGATATCAACATCAACCGCAGAGACAAGACGCTCTCCAATTGCCTCCAGACGCATCAATTTCGCCTGTAGCGATCCTAATTTAATTGCCAGAGCATCAAGGTTATTTTCTGTTTCCACCTTGACCAGCTGAAGATTCACGCGCTCCTTGCGGACCACATCCTTGAGTGACGCAATTTCAGATTCCGATTCCGCTGGAATGCTGGCGTTGTGATAACCAAGCTGATAGCCTATTTTTCCAGCCATGCCTGCAGCGACCATCGACACAAAAAGCAACAGTGAAACAAACTTTGCCAGCTTGTGAAAATGTATTTTTTTCTCTATTGAGCTTGAAAACATACTACTTTTCCTCAACAATAAAAGAGCAGGTTTTTCCAGGAGATAATCACACGTGGCAAAACACTCCAAAACCGTCTCACGCTATTTACAACATAGCGATTTCTTCTCCTCTCTCTACGATACCTACAGGGAGGATGCAAAACTGTTGCAGCAAATCCGGCAACAATTTCCACGCGATTTAACTGACCATGTTACAACTTTACACCGACAAGGTCAAGTCCTGACGATCTATGTCGATGCTCCTGTGTGGGCCAGCAAGATGCGATATATGAGTGGAAAGATTGCTGAAAGCGCTGCAGTCCGGGAGGTAAAAATCAGGGTATCCCCGCCGCAAACCCGGCAACCCCCCGGGGATAGAGATAAGAAAACCCGCCCCCGTCACTCGGACAAGGCCGCAGAGATATTATCGGATGCAGCCAGCTACACTGCTGACAAGGATCTCAAAGCCGCTTTGCTGCGCCTGTCAAAGGCGGTTAAGCGGTAACTTTAGCCGCCTGAACGTAGGAGATGGGGGCGCCATCCTGCTCATCGAACACGACTTCTTCCCATGCGGATTGATCTGCAAGCAATGCATGCAGCAGCTGGTTATTCAGGGCATGGCCTGACTTGAAGCCGTGAAAAGCGCCGATCAGACTGTGCCCGAGCAGGTAGAGGTCACCAACAGCATCCAGGATTTTGTGTTTGACGAATTCATCATCATAACGCAGCCCATCCTCATTCATGACCCGGTAGTCATCGACAACAACCGCATTGTCCAGACTCCCCCCCAACGCAAGATTATTTTCGCGCAGCATTTCAATCTCGTTGAGGAAGCCGAAGGTTCGCGCACGACTCACTTCACGCACAAAAGAGGTTGAGGAAAAATCGATGACTGCTGTTTTTGGCCGGTCAATGAACGCCGGATGGTCAAAATCGATGCCAAAACTCATTTTGAAGCCGTCAAAAGGGGTTAACGCGGCTTTTTTATCTCCGTCACTGACCTCGATTGGCCGCAGTATCCGCACAAAGCGCTTCGCCACATTCTGCTCGACAATCCCTGCGGACTGGATTAGAAAAACAAACGGTGCGGCGCTGCCGTCCATGATAGGGACTTCAGGCGCGCTGACATCCACATAGGCATTATCGACACCGAGACCGGCAAAAGCTGACAGCAGGTGCTCCACAGTGGAGACCCGCACATCACCTTTTTCCAATGTCGTCGAGAGACTGGTGTCTCCGACATTTTCCGCCCTGGCTTCAATCTCGACCGGCATGTCAAGATCTATGCGGCGAAATACGATGCCTGTATTCGCTGCAGCCGGGCGCAGAGTCAACAACACTTTGTCTCCGGTATGAAGCCCGACGCCGGTCGCCTTGATGCTGTTTTTGAGGGTGCGCTGTTTAATCATCAGCAATCTCTTCAATATACGAGGTTAAGTGCGTCTAAATACAGTGCTAATCAGCCCTCCTTTAGACAACAGACCCCTCTTTATTAGGGAATTCCCTAATATTGAACTATAAAATGATGACATTTGCAACATTAATCACAAATTAATCATTCTGTTTACGCAAAAAGGCTGGAATATCAAGGTAATCCATTCCTCCGCTGGCCATAGGTTCATCCTGTACTGCAGCCTTGGTAGTTCTGCGGATGACAGTTGGATTGTCATACTTTCCATAGCTGGTTGATGCTTGTGCTTTGACATCAGCTACCGGATTAGCGATATCACTGCCAACCACCTTCACCTGTTTGACAACCTCCATCTCCGGTTTCCGCACTTCAGGTCTCTTCGGCTGCTTCTGCTCCTGTTCACCGCCGATACCGGTCGCAACAACGGTCACTTTGAGCTCTTCATGCATATCCGGATCAATAACGGTGCCGACAACAACTGTCGCATCATCATCTGCATACTCTCTGACAGTGGTTCCAACTTCATCAAATTCACCGATCGACATATCCATCCCGGCGGTAATATTGACGAGGATACCCTTGGCGCCTGTCAGATTGACATCTTCCAGCAACGGACTCTGCAGTGCGATTTCAGCCGCTTCGCGTGCGCGATCCTCTCCTGTCGCACTACCGCTGCCCATCATCGCAAGACCCATCTCTGCCATTACAGTACGTACATCAGCAAAATCCACATTGATCAGGCCGGGCTTGGTAATCAGTTCCGATATACCCTGTACTGCATTCAGCAACACATCATTGGCAGCTTTAAAGGCATCCAGCAGCGTCATACTTGATCCCAGTACAGGAACCAGCTTGTCGTTTGGAATGGTAATCAAAGAGTCAACGGATTCACGCAGCAATTTGATTCCAAGCTCGGCTGCCTGCATGCGGCGCGCACCTTCAAAACGAAACGGCTTGGTCACCACCGCAACAGTCAAAATCCCCAGCTCCTTTGAGATCTCGGCGACAACAGGAGCTGCGCCTGTGCCTGTTCCACCGCCCATACCTGCGGTGATAAAGACCATATCAGCACCCTGGAGCTGCTCTTTAATGCGATCACGATCCTCCAGTGCAGCCTGTTGTCCAACCTGCGGATTGGCTCCGGCACCAAGCCCTTTGGTCAGATCTGAACCGATTGGCAATAGTGCCGCCACACCGCTCCTGTTGAGTGCCTGTACATCAGTATTGGCACATATAAAGTCAACTCCTTCAAGGTTTTCACTCAACATATGGCTAACGGCATTTCCACCTCCCCCGCCAACGCCAATCACTTTGATCACTGCTTCTTGTGTATAGTTATCGATTATTTCAAACATATGTTATCTCCTGCACCCGGTTAAATTTATCATTTATGTGTTGCCTCCAAAACAGGAAGGTAAACTTCCCGCCATCCCCAACCGGATTCACTATGCATCCGGTATTTTTCAATGGCCCTGTAGGCATCCGGCCATTGAAAAAATCTTGTCAATCAAAAACACTTACATCTCTATACCTGTTGATCCACTGCTCCTTCCTGTCATCTCCTCATCCGTCCTGAATTTCTCTGCAGTGATCAGAAACTACCCTGAAACCAGCTCTTCATGCGGCCCCAGATTTCACGAAAACTTCCTCCACCTCGACTACTCTCACGCGAGTCGCCATTTTCAAGACCAAACAGCAGCAATCCCACACCTGTTGCATGAATCGGGTTGTTAATGACCTCCGCCATACCCGTGACTAACTGAGGAACTCCGAGCCTGACCGGCATGTGGAACACCTCTTCCGCCAGATCGATCAAGCCCTCCATTTTAGAACTGCCACCGGTCATAACAATGCCGCCAGCCAGCAGATGATCGAAACCACTGCGTCTCAACTCCGCCTGTATCAGCTGCAGCAACTCTTCGTAGCGCGGCTCGATCACCTCCGCCAGTGTCTGGCGTGACAGGGTCCTTGACGGGCGATCACCAATACTGGCAACCTTGATGGTCTCTTCCGTGGCCGCCAGCTGCGTCAATGCACAGCCATAACGAATCTTGATATCCTCGGCATGCACCGTTGGCGTACGCAGAGCAACCGCAATGTCATTAGTCACCTGGTCACCGGCAATGGGAATTACTGCAGTATGCCGGATCGAGCCATCGGTAAAGACTGCGATATCCGTGGTGCCGCCGCCAATATCAACCAGGCAGACGCCCAGCTCCTTCTCGTCATCCGAGAGTACCGCGTAGCTCGATGCAAGCTGCTCCAAAGTCAGATCACTGACTTCCAGTCCACAGTGGCGTACGCACTTATCAATATTCTGCGCCGCACTGACAGCCCCGGTGACGATATGCACACGCGTTTCGAGGCGTACCCCGGACATGCCCACAGGCTGATGGATCCCCTCCTGCTCATCGATGATGAATTCCTGCGGCAGTATATGCAGAATTTTCCGGTCGGCCGGAATCGCTACAGCCTGCGCCGCATCGATCACCCTGTCGACATCACTCTGCGTCACCTCGCCATCCTTGATTGCCACGATACCGTGAGAATTCAGGCTGTTGATGTGACTGCCTGCAATCCCGGCAAACACCGAATGAATTTCGCACCCGGCCATCAGCTCTGCCTCTTCGACAGCACGCTGTATTGAGTGCACCGTGGCCTTAATATCGACGACCACACCTTTTTTCAGCCCTGTCGAGGGATGCGTACCGATGCTGATGATTTCAATCTCGCCATCCTGCTGCACCTCACCGACAAGACAGACGATCTTGGATGTTCCGATATCCAGTCCGACAATGAAATTTTTATCTGTCTGCAAACTCATACTTGTGACTCTATCGACTCTTTTTGCAATTCGTTTGTTTTATTGTTTGTTTTCCCGTTGGTTTTACTCTCCTGCTGTCTCATGCTCACCGCCACCCCTCCGGAGTAACGGGCATCGATGACATCGAGCATGGCTGTCCGGCCGGCAAAGTGATCCAGCAGCAACCTGGCTCTTGCCAATCGCTCCATGACCTTGCTGTTGCCAAGCTCGATACGCACCCCCGAGGCGAGCCATAATGTCCAGCCACTGCGTGCATTACGACGCAACCTGGCCACAACGTCACCTGCAGACAACAGTTTGCTGAACTGACTGGAATACTGCATCACATCTGCTGCAAATTGTGCTTCAGCATCGATCTGCAGCAGGCTCGAAAACTCTTGCATGGCGCGTGGTGCAAACAACTTACCCTGCTTGCTGATGAGTTTGCTCCCTCCCCAGCGGGCGAACGGCACATGCTCCTCGATATTAATCACCAGCACATCCGGCCAAACTCTGCGCACAGTGACAGCAGAGACCCACTGCAGATGCTTGAGAGCTGACTGTATTCCGCTGACGTCCAGCATAAAAAACCCGCCGTTCATTGCCCTTGAAATAATGCCCTCCAACTCACTGCGTTCGATATGCTCGAAGCTTCCGTCCAGCACCACGGATTTCACCGGCAGCAGTGACGGATCCTGAATTTTTTGATGGATCCAGTAAGCGGCGACAACGATGACAGCCACCAGCAGCAGAGCGCCGCCGGAACGCATCCACAACACATCTCCACGCGAGACAGCTTGCTTTTTGCCAGTCGTTTTTCTGTTCGCCGCCATCAGAGATGCTCCAGCGTCTGCTGCAAAATGTTCCACACAAGCTCATCAAAACTGATGCCATGCGCCTTTGCAGCCATCGGCACCAGGCTGTGGTCGGTCATCCCCGGTACGGTATTGATCTCAATCAGCCACATCCCGCCAGCTCCATCGATCATCATATCGACGCGTCCCCAGCCATTCGCTCCTACTACATCAAATGCCTCCAACGCGAGAGCCTGTGCCTGCTGCTCCCCGACGGGATCGAGACCCGAAGGGATGTGATATCCGGTCTTGTCCGATTGATACTTGGCCTCATAATCATAAAATTCATTGGGCGTCTCAAGGCGAATCACCGGCAACGCATCACGCCCCAGAATGGCGACCGTATATTCACTTCCCGTGATCCACCGCTCTGCAATCACTATCGGATCATACTCACGCGCCACCCGCCATGCAGTATCAAGCTCCGTTGCAGTGGTAACGCGCGACATACCGATGCTGGAGCCTTCATTGGCAGGCTTGATCATCAGGGGAAAACCCAATGCGGCAGCCAGTTTCAGATCAGAGGGATTACGCAGCAATTGATAGTCAGGCGTCGGCAGACCAGCGCCTCCCCACATCAGCTTGGTGCGGTATTTATCCATGGCAATGGCGGATCCCATCACCCCGCTGCCGGTATAGGGAATGCCCAGGGTTTGCAGCGCCCCCTGGATCCGGCCATCTTCACCGCCCCTGCCGTGCAGCACGATAAATGCACGCGCATAGTTGTCTTGATAGAGATCCACAATATCCTTTGCAGTGGTGATATCCACAGCATGGGCATCAACGCCCCGACGAAGCAACCCATCGAGAACAGCCTGACCGCTGTTCAGCGACACTTCACGCTCGGCTGAGGTTCCTCCCATCAGTACTGCCACCTTTCCAAACCGCTTCGCATCACTCATGCCGCCTCTCCTACAATATGCACTTCGGCTTGCAGGGAGATGCTGCTTTGCCGTAACACCTGCTGCTGAACGTATCCCATCAACCGCTCAATATCCGTTGCCGTGGCGTCACCGCGATTGATAATAAAATTCGCATGTTTTTCAGAAACGCAGGCTCCCCCGATGCAGTAGCCCTTGAGTCCGGCAGACTCAATCAGACGCGCTGCAAAATCACCCTGCGGATTGCGAAATGTCGACCCGCAGCTAGCCCGGGTGGTCGGCTGCGTCTGGCTGCGACGCTCCAGTAATTGCCGAATTTGCTGCTGTGCTTTATCGACATCGCCACGCCGCAGACGAAACCAGCCACGCAGAAAAAACTCATCGTCAGGCCGTGTTACCTCGCGGTAATGCACTTCGAAATCCTCCGGCAAATGCGTTCTGATACTTCCGTGGCGATCAATGGTATCGACCTTAATTACGTGTTCCCAGGTCTCGCCTCCGAAAGCGCCGGCATTCATCGCAAGAGCGCCGCCAATGGTGCCGGGGATACCGGCAAAAAATTCAAGACCGCAGTAACCCTGTTTAGCACTCTCTCTTGCTACCTTTGCACAACTCACACCAGCTTGCGCCGAGAGCATGCCATCACTGATTTCAAGCTGTTGAAGCCTTCCTTTTGTAAGAATCACACTGCCGTTAAAACCACCGTCACGCACCAGCAGATTGCTTCCCAGTCCGACCCATATCAGCGGTTCATCATCAGCAAGCTGCTGCAAAAACTGCTGCAGATCATCAACATCCGCCGGTCGAAACAACTGCTTCACGACTCCACCCGTGCGCCAGCTGCAGTGAGGCCCCATCGGCTCCTGCTGCAGCAGTTCTCCACGCAGCTGCCGCATCAGAGTGCCCCCACAAGCTGAGGCAGCTTCGCGGCGATCTGCCCGATGCTGCCGGCGCCCATCATCAACACCACGTCATCCGGCTCCAGCACGGCGGCCAATGTCTGCGGCAAATCGTCAAGCTGCTCAACAAAAACCGGGTTGATCTGCCCCCTGGTGCGAATAGCCGCAGCCAATGCGCGCCCGTCGGCGCCACTGATCGGAGACTCTCCGGCGGCGTAGACTTCGTTCAACAGCAGCATGTCAGCGCTCGATAGAACCACCGTGAAATCTTCAAACTGCTCCTGGGTGCGGCTATAGCGGTGCGGCTGAAACACCAGAATCAAACGACGCTGCGGCCAGCCCGCCCTGACAGCATCAATTGTTGCAGCCACTTCACGCGGATGATGACCATAATCATCGACCAGCATGACCCTGCCATCCTTCCACTCAAATTCCTGACTCTGGAAACGTCTGCCAATTCCAGCAAAATTTTTCAGCGCACGTTGAATTGCTGTGTTATCCACACCCAATTCACGCGCTACTGCAATCGCTGCTACTGCATTCAACACATTGTGCCGGCCAGGCATATTCAGATTGATGTCGATGACATCATCATCGACACACTGCACCTGGAAGGTAGTGCGCAGGCCCTGCTGTTCAATATTGAGAACACGCACATCGGCATCCTGCGACTGGCCATAGGTGATCACGCGACGCGTCACCTTCGGAATCAGACTGCGCGTCTCGGGGTCATCAATGCACATCACCGCCAGTCCATAGAAGGGCAGGTGATGCAGAAATTCTACGAACGTCTGGCGCAGCCGCTCAAAATCCCCGCCATAGGTTTCCATATGGTCATGATCGACATTCGTGATCACGGAGATCATCGGCTGCAGATAGAGAAACGACGCGTCGCTCTCATCAGCCTCTGCAACCAGGTAATCACTGTCGCCCAGCTGTGCATTGGCTCCGGCCGAATTCAACAGTCCGCCTATAACGAAGGTCGGATCCAGCCCGCCCTCTGCAAGCAGGCAGGTCACCAGGCTGGTGGTGGTGGTTTTTCCATGGGTTCCAGCGACAGCGATGCCATAACGAAAACGCATCAACTCGGCCAGCATCTCGGCGCGCGGCACCACCGGGATGCGTTTTTCCCTGGCGTAAAGCACCTCCGGGTTGTCGTCACGAATCGCCGTGGAGACAACGATTGCATCACAACCTTCCACCTGTTCCGCCGCATGGCTCTGATAGACGGTTGCGCCCATACTACGCAACTGCCGCAGCGCTGCATTGTCGGAGAGATCCGAGCCTGAGACACGGTAGCCAAGATTGATCATCACCTGCGCGATGCCATTCATGCCTGAACCGCCGATACCCACAAAGTAGAGATGCGAAACGCGCATGCGCATCGCCTCCATTGCACGACTCCCCGGCATGATGCCCTGTGTCGTCATCGCATCATCACCCTTTCACAAATTTCGACAACCCGTGAAGTCGCATCGCTCCTGGCGAGCAAGCGTGCTTTCTGCGCCATATGCAGCAGTCGGTCACGGTCAAGATTGCGAATTTTCTGCGCCAGCACAGCAGCACTCATATCACGCTGCTGCAAAATGACAGCAGCCCCCTGGTCAGCAAGATAACGCGCATTGAGTGTCTGATGGTCATCCACGGCAAAAGGATAGGGAACCAGTATCGAAGCAACACCAGCCGCTGCAAGCTCTGAAACGGTCAGGGCGCCGCTGCGGCAAATCATCAGATCCGCCCAGCTATAAGCCTCCGCCATATCATCAATAAATTCGACAACCCATGATTTCACCCCGGCATCTTCATAGGCCTGCCGGGTCTCCTGCTCTTTATCACGCCCGGATTGATGGCCGATGGCGGGACGCTGTGCCTCATCAATGAGAGCCAACGCCTGTGGAACCACTTCATTGAGTATTGCAGCGCCTAGAGACCCGCCGACAACCAGCACCTGTATCGGCCCCTTGTGTTGCAACATGCGTTCAGCCGGAGGCGCCAGTGCAGCGATCTCCGCACGCACCGGATTCCCCGTGGTCGTCACTTTTTTTGATGCCCTGAAAGTTCCCGGAAATGCTTCACAAATCGCGGTGGCAAATTTGGAGAGCAGCTTGTTGGTCACTCCGGCAATCGCATTTTGTTCTTGAATGACCAGGGGTGTCCTCGTGAGGCGTGCGGCCACGCCACCCGGACCGGAAGCAAAGCCGCCCATGCCGACAACCAGCGCCGGCTTTCTGCGACGCATTACAGCCAGCGCCTGCAGCAATGATTGCGTCAACAAAAAGGGAGCTGTCAACATGCGCTTTACGCCATTACCCCGCAGCCCCTTGATATTGACCGCATCAAACTCGATATCATGCTGTGGGACAAGCCGGGATTCAAAACTGTCCGGAGTCCCCAGCCAGCTAACCGAGTAGCCTCTTGAAATCATCTCTTTCGCAGTCGCCAGCGCAGGATAGACATGCCCTCCGGTCCCCCCCGCCATGATGATGATGTGTTTCATTTGTTGCTCCGTTTGCGCCCATTTGGCACAACTTCAAGATGGATACGCTGTAACATCGCAATCACCACACAGGCAACGATGATGCTGTTGCCTCCATAGCTCATCAGTGGCAAAGTCAATCCCTTGGTGGGAAGCAGACCAAGATTAACGCCAATATTGATGAACGCCTGAAAACCCAGCCACAATCCACAACCATAGGCGATGTAGGCTGCAAAGCGTTTACCCTGCTTCTCCGCCAGAGCGCCAATACGGAATGCGCGCCAGCTGATAAAAGCAAACAGGGAAATAATCATCACCGTACCAAGCAGACCAAACTCCTCACCGATCACTGCCATCAGAAAATCGTTGTGCGCTTCCGGAAGGTAGAAAAGCTTTTGCACCCCTTCACCGAGTCCGACTCCACTCCACTCACCACGTCCAAATGCGATCAGTGCATTGGAAAGCTGGTAACCGCTGTTGAGCGGATCGGCAAAGGGATCCATAAAAGAGGTGACGCGCTTCATGCGGTAGGGCTCAACGATCACCAGTACGCCCAGCGACACAACTGCAACTGCAAATAGAACCAGGTATTGGCGTATCGGTACTCCGCCGAGAAACAGCATGCCAAAAGCAGTGAACAGCAACACCACTGTAGTTCCCATATCCGGTTCCAGCATAATCAATGCTGCAGCGAGCAGAACCGGCAGCAGTGGTTTGATGAATCCCCATACACTGGTCGTGACCTCCTGCTGCTTGCGCGTGAGATAACCAGCCAGATAAAGCATCACGAACAACTTCATAAATTCGGAGCTCTGCAGATTGAAACCACCGAGAGAGATCCAGCGCTGCGCACCATTGACACTGCGGCCTATCCCGGGAATCAACACCAGCACCAGCAGCACGATACCCAAAATATAGAGCAGCGGACCCCAGCGTTCCCAGCGGTCAATTGGAATGCGCATGACAATCACACCAGCCACCAACCCCAGCATGACGGCAAACAGGTGACGGCTAACGAAAAAGTAGGGTGCCGCAGCGTAGCGATGCATGGTCGCCGAGCCCACCATGACTATTCCAAACAGCAACAATGCCAGGGCAGCGGTCAGCAGTGGATAATCCAACCGCGGCATCTCCCATATCCTCTCCCCTCTCTGCTGCATCACCGCTTCCATCAACCGAGCCTCCCGACTGCTTCCATGAAAGCTTCGCCGCGCTGCATATAATTCTGATACATATCAAAACTGGCGCAGGCTGGCGACAACAACACCCTGTCACCCGGATGAGCGAGACCGGCAGCGAGCCTGACTGCCTCATTCATATCGACGGCATTGACACCAGGCACAGCCCCGCCGACAGCTTTGTCGATGTCAGGCGCATCGCGTCCGATCAGCACCAGGGCGCGCACATAGGCTGGCAACAGAGCCGCGAGTGGAGAAAAATCAGCCCCTTTGCAATCACCTCCTGCAATCAGGATGGAGCGGCTCTCATCCTCCATATCCAGCCCTTCCAGTGCAGCGATACAAGCGCCGACATTTGTCCCTTTGGAGTCGTTGTACCAGCGCACATGATCGATTTCAGCAACAAACCATGTACGGTGGGCAAGCCCGCGAAAACTCCTGATGGCCAGCAGCATGGCATCCATAGGCAGTCCAACAGCTTCTCCAAGCGCCAGCGCAGCCAGCGCATTTGCCTGGTTGTGTTTTCCGGCAGCAGGGATTGCAGAAGTTTGCAGCAACAGCTGCTCTCCTCTGCACAACCACTGCACGCCGTCAATATCACAGATACCGTATTGATCCGCTTGTGGAGCCTGCATGCCAAAGCTGATGGTGTGAACATTTTCCGCCAGCTGCTGAGCGGCAGCATCATCCAGATTGACAACTGCAGTTTCGGCATTGCGGTAAATCACCGCTTTTGCCTGCACGTACTCTTCATAAGAGTCATAACGATCCATATGGTCAGCGCTGAGATTCAGAATGACAGCGGCTTTGGCTCGCAAGCTGTGAATTGTCTCCAGCTGAAAACTGGAGAGTTCCAGGATGTAGAGTTCATTTTCCTCATTCAGCAGCTCCAGCACCGGCGTACCGAGATTTCCTCCAACACCGGCGCGCAGAGCGGCGATTTTCGCCATCTCTCCCAGCAGAGTCGTCACCGTACTCTTGCCGTTGGAGCCGGTAATCGCTACGACTGGCACGCTGACTTCACGCAAAAACAGCTCGACATCACCAATCACCTCAATGCCGCGCGCGATAGCCTGCTGTATCACCGGCTCTTTCAGGGAGACGCCGGGGCTCACGATCAGACGCTGTGCAGCCTCGAAAATATTCGCCTCAAAAGCGCCGGTGAAGAGCGCCACATGCGGGAATTCATCGTGCAGCTGCTGCAAACCCGGTGGATGATCGCGACTATCGATCACAGCCAGCCGGAGATCGCCGCCCGCCAAAAAACGCACGCAAGAGAGTCCGGTAGACCCCAGACCCACTACCAGGGTCATGGGGGCTTCCATCTGCTGCTTGATATCGTTGCTCTCGATTGCTGTGCTCATTAGAAATCTGTTATCGAAGTTTCAATGTCGCGAGTCCGATCAACACCAGGATAAGACTGATAATCCAGAACCTGACAATGACTCGCGGTTCCGGCCACCCTTTGAGTTCGTAGTGATGGTGCAACGGCGCCATGCGAAACACGCGTTTGCCTGTCATTTTGAACGAGGCGACCTGAATAATGACCGACAATGTCTCGACCACAAAAATTCCGCCCATGATCATCAGCACCAGCTCCTGACGCACTGCAACAGCGACCACGCCAAGCGCCGCGCCGATTGCAAGTGCTCCGATATCTCCCATAAAGACCATTGCAGGATGGGTGTTGAACCACAGGAAACCGATGCCTGCGCCCAGCAGTGCTGCGCAAAAGATGGCCACCTCGCCGACCCCGGAGAGATAGGGGATCTGCAAATACTCTGCGAACTTGACGTGTCCGGAGAGGTAGGCAAAAATCATCAAGCCTCCGGCAACCAGGATCGTCGGTACAATCGCCAGACCATCCAGGCCATCAGTCAGATTGACCGCATTGGAGGTGCCAACGATGACAAAGTAGGCCAGCACCACATAGAAGATGCCCAGGTCCAATGCCACATCCTTGAAAAAGGGAACAAACAGCTGTGTCTCCTGCGGCTCTGTTGCGGTGAGGTAGAGCGCCATGGCCGCAGCAAAGCCAAACAACGACTGCCACAGATATTTATAGCGGGAGGCAAGCCCTTTGGGATCCTGCCTGACCAGCTTCTTGTAATCATCCACCAGTCCCACACCGCCAAATGCCAACGTGGTCAGCAGAACGATCCACACATAACGGTTTCCCAGATCCGCCCACAGCAGGGTGCTGACACTGACTGCAACCAGAATCAACGCACCGCCCATGGTCGGTGTTCCCGCCTTGGCGAAATGGCTCTCCGGCCCGTCATTTCGCACCGGCTGCCCCTTGTAGGTGGCAAGCTTGCGAATCATTGCCGGTCCAATCACAAAAGAGACCACCAACGCCGTCAACACACTGAGGATGATGCGCAGCGTCTGATATTGAAAGACGCTGAATCCACTCTCGAATTGCGCCAGATAGTCAGCCAGATAGATCAGCATCCGATATCCTCATTTGTTGTCAACGCCTCAACAACACGCTCCATACGAGCGGCGCGTGAACCTTTGACCAGTACGATATGCTGATCATCCAGTTGCGATTGCAGGGCATTATTCAATGCATCGATGTCATTAAAGGCAAAGCCATTGTCGCCAAAGGCGGCGGCGGCAGCGGCGCTCATCGGCCCGAGCGTATAGAGTCTGTCGATGCCACGCTCCGCCGCAACTCTTCCAAGATCAGCATGGATGGCTTCAACATCGCCTCCCAACTCAGCCAGATCACCAAGCACCAGCACCCTGTGTGCGGAAAAACCCCCCAGCACCGTTATCGCCGCCGTGACCGAGTCCGGGTTGGCATTATAGGTATCATCAATAATGCGCACTCCCGCAGCACTGCGGCAGGGAAAAAGCCGCCCCGGCACAGGCCGGATAGACTTCAGACCATCATGGATCAGTGTATGATCAATCTTCAGTGCAACACACACCGCCACGGCAGCCAGCGCATTCATACGATTGTGTTCTCCCGCCAGCGGCAGTTGCAGCCGGAAACGCTGTGTGCCGGCATGCACATCAAACTGCTGCTCAAAGCCTCTCTCACTCCACTGCGCTGTCGATGAGTTTTTTTCAAGACGCACATCACAGGCCTCTGTCTGACCGAATGTAATGACCTCATGATCAGCAGCCAGTTCGCGCCACAGCGGCAGCCATTGACTGTCGCCATTGCACACAAAAATGCCATTCGCGGCGAGTCCATCGACAATCTCACCCTTGGAGCGGGCAACCCCTTCTATGGAGCCAAAACCTTCGAGATGGGCTCGCCCGGCATTATTCAGCAGCGCCACATGCGGAGAGGCAGTGACACTGAGTTGGTGGATCTCCTGTGCATGATTCGCACCCATCTCGATCACCGCAAACTCATGGTTCTGCAATCGAGTCAGGGTCAGCGGCACGCCGATGTCGTTGTTCAGGTTGCCGAGGGTTGCGAGCACGCTGCCCTGCAGGGATAAAATCGCGGCAATCATCTCCTTGACAGTGGTTTTTCCATTGCTGCCGGTCAATGCAATGACGACTGCATCCGACTTGCTGCGCCACGCAGCGGCGAGTTGCAGCAATGCAAGGCGCACATCAGCAACGATGATCTGCGGGATGTCACTCTCTATCTCTCTGTCAACCAATGCGGCAACAGCCCCCTGTTGTGCTGCCATTGCCACATAGTCATGACCGTCAAAATGCTCACCCGGAATTGCTACAAACAGCGCCTCTCCATCGAGAGTTCGACTGTCTGTACTCACGGCATTAAAACGTGCTTCACCATTGACGACCTCTCCCTGCAGGATGGCTGCTGCCTCGCTGACCGAGAAATCGATCATTGCAACTCTCCCAAAATCGCTGCAACCACTTCCCTGTCACTGAAGTGATGGCGCTGATCACCAATAACCTGCACATCTTCATGCCCCTTCCCTGCGACCAGCACCAGATCCCCAGCCGAAGCCTGTGTGATGGCGATGGAGATCGCCTGTTGGCGATCACGCACAACCCGGGCCGGATGTTTCATGCCGCACAAAATCTGTTCGATGATGGCGTCGCCGGACTCGCTGCGGGGATTGTCATCCGTCACAATAACCCGGTCCGCCAGCTCTTCTGCGACTGCCCCCATCAATGGACGCTTGCCCGCGTCGCGATCACCGCCGCAGCCAAATACGCAAATGAGTTCGCCATCGGTATGTTCGCGAGCAGCAAGCAGTGCATTTTTCAATGCATCCGGGGTATGTGCATAATCAACCACCACCAACGGCTGATTCTCACCAGCAAAACGCTCCATACGCCCGGGAACTGCCGGCACACTGGAGAGACGTTTGATCAACTGCACCAGAGGCACTCCGGCGGCAATCAACGCTCCCGCCACTGACAGCAGGTTATCGACATTGAAGCGCCCGATCAGCGGAGACTCTAAAACCACCTGCTGATGCTTATAGTGCAGAACCATTTTGAGACCCTGCTGCGTCTGACGTATATGTGATGCCCGCAACTGCGCATCCATGGTATTCACGCCAACGGTGATACAGCACATCCCCGGATCAAGACCCTCCCTGATTTGTCGACCATACGGATCATCCATATTGATCACAACGCAACTCAAACCCGGCATGCGGAACAACTTCCGCTTGGCTTCACCATACGCCTGCATGGTGCTGTGATAATCGAGGTGGTCACGACTGAGATTGGTGAACACAGCCACATCAATATGCACGCCATCAACTCTCTCCTGATCCAGCGCATGGGAGGAGACCTCCATCGCGACTGCAGTAATACCCGTTTGCAGATAATCAGCAAACATCTGCTGCAACGTAATCGCATCAGGCGTGGTGTGCGTTGCCTGCTGCAGAGAACCAGGCACACCATTGCCAAGCGTTCCGATCATGGCGCAATTTTCCAGTACCCCCGCTGTCAGCCAGGCACAGGTGGTTTTACCATTGGTACCGGTGTATCCAATGATCGTCAGCTGCGCAGAGGGATCAGCATAGAATTTTGCAGCAATACCGCCGGCATGGACGCTGCCTGCGGCAATCACAGGAATAGCAATACTCAACGCCTCGATGCGCTCTCTACTCCACGCATCGTCAATTTCAGCCACAACAGCGGCACATCCGGCATCAAGCGCCTGCTGCAGATAATCCAACCCATGCCCGCGGGTTCCCGGGAGCGCAATGAACAGTGATCCTGAAGTCAGCCTGCGGCTGTCCAGCGAGAGAGCAGTGACAGCAAGCTGCGCCAGCTCCGGTTTCAGGTCGTCAAGCAGTTCTCCAAGCCGGATAGTATTTGACAACAGTGCCGCCGGCATCATTGCACACCTCCGGCACTCGCCACCTGCAACTCAGCATTGGCTTGCTTTTTATCAGGAGCAACATTCAACAGTCTCAATGCATGACCCATCACTTCAGAGAAGACAGGTGCTGCCACCTGGCCCCCGTAAAATCCATTTTTGCGCGGCTCATCGAAGACAATCACCATCACCAGTTTTGGAGCTGTCGCCGGCGCCATTCCCGCAAACAGTGCACGGTATTTTTTGTTCGTATCTGTATATCCCTGCGTCCCCAGTTTGATAACCGTTCCGGTTTTACCGGCAACCCGGTAACCACTCACGGCCGCCTTTGGCGCCGTTCCCTGTGCAGAAACCACTCCCTCCATCATCTTACGCAATGACCTCGCCGTCTCGACGGAGAGCACCCGCTCTCCCTGAACCGGTTTGTCGACGCGCAACAGGGAGAGTGGACGCCGGATGCCGTCTGCAGCAAGAATTGAATAGGCCTGCGCCAGTTGCAACGTTGATACAGAGAGACCATAACCAAACGCCAGCGTAGCCTGATCGATGCGCCTCCATAAGCCGTAGTCACGCAAAAGCCCGCTTGCTTCACCGGGAAAATCAATCATCACCTGTTGTCCAAAACCATAGCGATCCAACATTTTCCAATGATCTTTTTCCGGCATTTTCAAAGCGATGGTTGCCGACCCCACATTACTGGAGCGGCGCAGTACGCCTGCAGGGTCGAGTACGCCATAACGTTTTGGATCGCTCACCTTATTCCTGCCAATCTTGATAAACCCCTTGCCAGTGTCAATTTTGGTTTTTTCGGTGATGTAACCAAGCTCCATGGCGGCGGCAAGCGTCAGCGGCTTCATCGTGGAACCAGGTTCAAAAGTGTCGATGATGGGACGATTGCGCACTTTCCCTCCGAGATTGCCACGGCTGGCATTCGGGTTATAGGAGGGCTGGCTCACCATCGCCAGCACTTCGCCACTATCGACATCCAGCATCACCAGTGATGCAGACTTGGCCTGATGTTTGACAACCGCTTTTTTCAGCGCCCGATAGGCATAGAACTGTAAACGGCGATCCAGGCTCAGCACAATATCCTTGCCACCCTGCGGCATGCGAATACTTGCAACATTTGCCAACAGGCGCCGCTTGGCGTCTTTTAAAACCAGCTTGCGTCCCGCCTCGGCATTCAACTCTTCATCATATTGAAACTCAAGTCCCTCCAATCCTCTTTCATCACGCCCGGAAAAGCCGATCACATGCGAGAAATATTCACCGGCCGGGTAGTAACGGCGGTATTCACGCTGCAAGCCAACTCCTTTGACTCCTTTGTGTTTGATTATCGCCATCACCTTGCGTGCGTCAGCTGGATTCATCCAGCGGGCCAGATAAAAAAAATGCTTGTTGCGGTAACGTGAGAGTTTCTGGCGCAGATCATCGGCATTCATGTTTAATGCCTGTGCAAGAATTTTGACAGTCTCATTATCCTGGGGCAGGATTCTCGGATCGGCCCATACAGAGTCTACCGGGTTGCTCACAGCCAGCACCTCATCGTTGCGATCGAGAATTCTGCCGCGTCGCGCCGGCACATCCACATAACTGATGTGCTTGTAATCACCCTTCTTCTGTAAAAAATCTGTGCGCACAATTTGCTGGTACCATGCGCCGGCAATTAACAGAGCGGCAGCACACAGCAAGCCTCCAACCATTAAACGACGACGCACAGCAAAGCCGGGGACGGTCGTCTTTTCCGTCCGCCGCGCCTGCCTGCCCTTGTTTTGTCGCCGTTTCCCCGCCATTACTCTATTTCCAGAACCTCTATCTCTTGCATATCCGGGGTGCGCATTTGCAGCTTGTTTCGCGCACTTTTTTCGATACGTCCATAATCAGCAAAGGTCGCCAATTCAACCTGCAACTGCCCCTGCGTCACGTTCAACTCATCAACCTCTGTGCGCAATGCTTCACGGACTGCAAACAGTTGACGTGTTTGCTGCTTTGCCTCGACAACCTTTAACGCCGTCCACACAATAACTACCAGCAAAGCGGCGATCAGCAGCATGCGGCTACCGCTCACGCAGATTTCTCCGCAACTCTCAAGCGGGAGCTGCGCGCACGCGGATTCTTCCTGATCTCCTCACGTGAAGGTGTCACAGCCTTACCCACCAAATGCAATTGAGGCTGTTGCAATTGCGAAGCCATCACAGGAACGCCTTTTGGCAGCGTATCGGCACGTGAGTGGTTACGCAGGAAGCGTTTGACGATTCTATCCTCCAGTGAATGGAAGCTGATCACTGACAGCCGGCCTCCCGGCCCGAGTATTGATAATGCCTGTTCAAGCACAGCCGCGAGTTGCTGCAGCTCCTGGTTGATGCGTATCCTTATTGCCTGAAAAGTGCGTGTAGCCGGATGTTTCCCCGGCTCTTTTCGCGGTACAGCCTGCTCGATCAACGCTGCAAGCTCTCTAGTTGTCATCAACGGCCTCTCTTGCCGCTGCGCTACGATGGCGGCGGCAATGCGCCCGGAGAATCTCTCCTCGCCATATTCGCTCAACACCTGCTTGATCTCCTTTTGTGACGCCTCAAACAGCCATGTTGCTGCTGACAAATCGTCATCCGGATTCATGCGCATATCCAGCGGTCCATCGCGCATAAAACTAAAGCCCCGTTGCGCATCCTCCAGTTGCGGAGATGAAACCCCAAGATCCAGCAGTACACCATCAATCGCCCCCTTAAGCCCCAGTTTCACGCAAATATTCTCAAGTGCGTCAAACGATGCGTGTTCGATCGAAAAACGCGGATCATCTCCAATCACTGCAGCAGCGCTCTTAATTGCATCCGGATCACGATCCAGCGCCACTAAACGTCCATCGGCGCCAAGCCGCTGCAGAATCAACGAACTATGCCCGCCACGGCCAAATGTTGCATCCACATAGATTCCGTCTGGCTTGATTGCAAGTGCATCGACTGCCTCGTGCAGTAAAACTGGCAGATGATTGAGTGAATTCGTCACCCGGCTACAGATTCAGGTTTTCAATTTCTGCCGAGACTTCCGAGTCAGGATCCTGTAAAGCCAATATGTTCTCCTCTTCAACCTGTTGCGCCATCTGCTGCGACCAGATCTCAAGTTTGCGTCCCTGGCCGATAATTGCAATCTGCTCACCAGCCTCCAGTCCTGCATGCGCACGATGACGCTGCGGGAGCAGAATCCGCCCCTGTCCGTCAAGATCCAGTTCAAACAGATTGGAAAATAAAATACGCTGCAGTTGTGCATTCTGCCTGTTCAGAGACGGGAGATTCGCCACCACCTCCGCGGTTTTCTCCCATTCATCCCAGGGATACATCCACAAACATTTATCACCCGTTGGATGAATCGTCACTGCCACCCGGGAGCCACCGCTGTTACGCAGACCTTCACGGTGACGCGCAGGAATGGCAACGCGCCCCTTGGTATCCAGCTTGACAAGATTGGTTCCGAAGTACATGGGTGACTCAGTTGGTGTTTTTCTTTATTAAGGAAGCTCTGGTCAAGTCGCTTCGCGCCTCGAACAGAGTATTCCTACAAGTTTTTCTACGGGGGAAGGGCTCACTATCAATGCGTTATAAAGGGGACGTCCGGTTCCCCCTTCCCCCGAACCCCCATCCCATGGGCCTATACAGAGATTACTTGGTTTGTTATTAAGAAGCAGGAAACGCCTAAATTCCCCACTTTCCCCCACTTAATGGGAATAATAGATGCTATACCCACATTGGTCAAGGCAAAAGCAGAAAAAATTGATAATTAACAATAACTTAGAACCAATCGATCATCTGCATAAAAAACAGCCTGATGAGAGGCCAAGTTAAAGTGAATTATGAAGAAATAGGGAGGAAAATACCCCTAAAGGGGGTAAATAAAGCGGAAAGCATGAAAAGTGGGGAGGGGTGGGAGCCAGCCTGTAAGCCGGGTTCTGTCGTGGATAATCATTCATCTGGGTGATGCGTCACCGCATACCTCAAGCGACCTACCCGAAAGCCACCTGCGGACCACAGGCTGTGCGTACACAAGCTTCCCTATTTGGTCTTGCTCCGAGTGGGGTTTACCATGCCACTGCTGTTGCCAGCAGCGCGGTGCGCTCTTACCGCACCATTTCAACCTTACCGGCAGTCACAGACTGCTTAGGCGGTATATTTTCTGTTGCACTTGCCGTCGGATCACTCCGCCCAGGCGTTACCTGGCACTCTGTCCTATGGAGCCCGGACTTTCCTCCATCAGTAAACTGACAGCGATTAACCGGCCGACTCCCACCTAGAAAATAACTGCCGGGGGATCAAAAATCAAGCAAAAAAGTTGGCAGTTGGCAAAAATTTCATCGGGTCATTGCGAACCGCAAGCTTTTTTACTGCGCCCTGTAACTTTTTTTGTTGTTCTTACTGCCAACTGCAAACTTTGTTGTCCTGCAAACTTTCTTTCTACTTGTGCGTTTGCGTGCGCCACAAATTGACTATGCCCTCTACATCCAGATCATCGGGACCCTCGCGCCAACTGGTAAAATAGTCCACATCGGTATTTCTGGGTGGCGGATCGGGCCGGTAGACCTGGATACGCGTCGGCATAGGAGCCGCCTCGCCCAGCACCAGCGCCTCTCCCCTCCCCAGGGAGGCCAGCATATCCGTCAAATCGCCTTCGGCTTCCGGCACCATT
>JAIVTC010000047.1:0-4995 GCA_048629055.1 Candidatus Bathyarchaeota archaeon | reverse complement strand
CCGGTGGCTGGCCTGCCTTGCCGGAGCGGGAATCCCACCCGCTGGATTACACGACCTTGCCCGGCCGCACTAACATCTCAATATCTCAGTGCATTGAATACATTTTGTAAAGACAGATGTCATTGCGAGGAGCCGGAGGCGACGCGGCAATCTAGGGCTCCCTCGCAATGACGGCATTCACACGGGTTATTGAGAAGTTAGTGCGGCCGGGCAAGGTCGTGTAATCCAGCGGGTGGGATTCCCGCTCCGGCAAGGCAGGCCAGCCACCGGATAGAGAACCCTGGGCCGGCGGGAGTAATCCCAAAGGTCAAGCACAGGGGGATCAAGACAGCAGGCCGTAAGCGGAAGTTGAACGGATTGAGCCTCGAAATCAATGAAATGGGAAGGATGACGTTCTTAACTTGACGGAAATCCACACAGTACAGGGCGCGTGGCAAGTGCTGTACTGCTTCCCCGGGGTCGGAGACGATGGCATGCTGGATACCGGGATTAGATGGCAACCCGGGAGACCCTGCAGGTCTTGCAAGGAGAGCGAGTAAGTTGGAACAAGTGATAATAAAGCGAGAACCACTGAAGCCTTGCAGGGAGTCGGACATTGGCGTAGTACCGTTGAGGCCGGGTAACTCCGGAAGAGGAAAGGCCATTGCAACAGTAACCGCGTTGTGGAGACATACACATCATGCCCAGCAATGAAGAGAGTGTAGAAACGAAACTGCAGCGCATAGCGGAGAAAGCCCGCAGTGATTCGAGGTGTCGGTTTACCAGTCTGTTTCATCTGATGAACCGTGAACTGCTGTGGGGGTGCTTCTGGGCCTTGAAGAATAACAAGGCCAGTGGCATCGACCAAGTCACCAAAGAGCAATACGCGGAAAACCTGCTGGAGAATCTCGACGATCTTATCGAGCGGCTCCATCGCATGGCGTACATCCCGCAGCCGGTGCGGAGGATCCATATCCCCAAGCCCGGAAGCGACAAGAAGCGTCCGTTGGGCATTCCCGTTCTTGAGGACAAGCTGGTGCAAGCCGGACTGAGCAGAATCCTGCAGGCCATCTATGAAGAGGATTTCATTGATGACTCCTACGGATTTCGCCCGGGACGCAGTTGCCATGATGCGCTGCGCGCAGTGAGCGAGACTGTCAGCAGCTGTGGGACAGAGTACATTGTGGAGGCTGATATCAAAGGCTTCTTTGACAATGTCGACCATGACCAGTTGATGGAGTTTCTGGCCCACCGCATCGCAGACAAGCGCATACTGCGCCACATCAAACGTTTTCTCAAGGCCGGGATCAGTGAAGATGGAGCCTGTCGAGCCAGTGACCGGGGAACCCCGCAAGGGGGCGTTATCTCTCCGTTGCTGGCGAACATCTATCTGCACTACACCCTGGACCTTTGGTTCCAACGGAGATTTCATAAAACCTGTACCGGAACAGCCCGGCTCATCCGTTATGCTGATGACTTTGTCGTCTGCTTCAAACAAGAAGCCGATGCCGTACGATTTCGCAGAGAGATGGAAGAGAGGCTGAACCAGTTTGGTTTGGAAATCGCCCCGGAAAAGACTAGGAGTCTGGAGTTTGGGCCGAGTGCGCAGAAGAAGGCAAAGGAGCGGGGAGAGAGGAAGGCTGAATGCTTTGACTTTCTCGGCTTCACCCACTACTGCACGGTCACAAGGAGTGGCCAGCGGTTTCGTATTGGACGCAAGACGATCAGCAAGCGCATGAGCGCGAAGCTGAAAGCCTACAAGCAGTGGATACGTGCGAACCGTACGCTGCCGACGGCGGAGATTTTGCGTACGACGGCGAACAAGTTGAGGGGGCATTTTGCCTACTACGGGATAAGCGGCAATGGAAAGAGTATCAGCTGCTATGCGTATGAAGTTCGCATGTTGCTCTTTAAATGGCTGGGACGGCGGGGAAAGCGGGGCAGTCTGAACTACGAAAAGTTTGATCTGCTACTGAAGCGTTTCCCATTGCCCGGCGCACGTATTATGGTGGAATTGTGGTAACTTTCGATGTGAAGTGTATTGTTGAGGAGCCGTGTGCGTAAATAGCGCAAGCACGGTTCTGCGAGGGGCGTGGTGACAATGGCTGTATGGAGAGGATATTGTGGCACCGGCGGGAAACCAGCCGGCAACAGAGAAAACAAACACGATCCTAATCAGTCAAAGAAACCCGTCTACTCTACCTTTTTATTGTTGTAACATGCTGTTTCAGCGTGTTTTATTGTGAATGGGTACTACCGCGTCAAACAACGGTTGGATTTCCTGTTTTCGAGCTCGAATCGATCCTATTTTCATCCCTGAGCCGCGCACGGATCAGTTTTTGTAACTCGGTGTCACGATTGCTTCTGGTCAGGGGTGTGGCTTGCGCTAGCGCCTGCTGATCGAGTTCAGCAAAAGCCATCGGAAGCTGATCCAGGTGACCACAAAGCACGCGCACATAATCGGGGTGACGCAGATTGGCAGCCAGTGCTACCTGCGCTGGTTGATCCTCCAGGTCACGCCCCAGATTCGCCCGTCCCAGGCGACGGCGCAGGTGCTGTTTCTCAGAGCCGAAGAAGTGCTCAACGACATTATTGGTGCGCTCGACGATCCCTACAATTTCACCATCTTCGTCACGTAGGAGCGGGTGACCGAACAGACGCTTTGCGTAACGATCAATATATTTCACAATGACCTTGCCGGGGGAGGTCGAGACCACTGGATCGTCTGATGCCGCAACCCGCCCGGCCAACTCTTCCCGGTAAGCGTGTAACGCCTCCTTGACCTCCTGCATCCGGCGCGCCTCGATGGCTGCCAGTTCTTTCTGCTGTGTGCGCACATCGGCACGCGGCAACTCGGCGTTGGTGAGTTGCAGAACATCGCGCAGTTCACCAAAGGCTTGCCAGCCTTCCTCCAGCCGGGTGACGGCTGTGGCGAAACGACCATCCTTGTCGAATCGCTGAACGAGAATAGCAAGATGCGCAATGGCTCTCCGCTCAGGAAGTGTGCGTGGTCCCTCAACCCAGCATTCGGCGCGTTGGTACGCCAGTTGGCAACGCTGGAAGAATGTCAGATGCACCAGGCCAAACGGATAGAGTAAATCCTTACTGCCATCTCCCTCGAGTATCCACAACACCAGGGCTGGTAGATCCTCGCGCACGACCCCTTTGCCAAATTCCCCCTCGCAGGGGCTGTTGCTGGAGTAGCAACGCAGATCCCGCAACAAGATGCGTAGATCGGTGCGGACTTTGTTGCTCTTCAACAGTCTGCGCCACCGCCGATAGGCGTGCTCGAAGAGCTTTTTACCGACCGCCGCCAGAAAATGGAAATGGCAGATCAGGTCAGCAATGCCCTTCTCGCGCAACGTGGAAATCGCCTTGGCGCCACCCTTGCCCATATCCTGGACGGTGGCAACCGGGTCGCCGAACAAGTGCGTGGTCTTCTCGACCAACGGACGCAGATGATCTGCATGCTCCGAGGGGATGCGCCCGGCGACTAAGACCCAGCCGCGCAAACCGTCCATACAGACGAAGAGCCCGCCCTTGCCAAGTTCGCACGTGGCGTCGAGATGTAATGGATAACCACTCGCCAGGATCGCACGCAATTGCGGCGCACGCGCCAGATGCAGTGCTTCGAGGTGGATCAGGAAGCGATCGCACAGATGCGAGATACTGCCGCTGGCCAGTTCAATACCCCGTCGCTGATACAAGTCGGCCCGGATCTCTGTGCGTTGCTTGTTCTCCAGGTAACGGGCGCATCCCACCTCGACGACCAAATCGTAGCCAAAGCGCTGGCGAGGCGCGACCAGTTGAGCAAGCATATTGGAGCCCATGATGGGATGGTTCGAGTCCCCGGCGCATTGCATGAGCGTTTCAGTGGCGAGGAAGGATCCCGCCTTTAATGAGATGACCTGCCGTGAGCGACTCTTGTAGACCTTTAATGCACCATCGCAAAGCGGACATCGTGCAGCCTCTGCGACAAAATCAACCCTGGGAAGATCACCTGTCGTACGCATGGCTCGTGCAATCTCCGCCGCCAACCAGCCCGCCTGTCGGGCGTGCTGATGCAGCCATGTCAGAATGTTCAGCCGCCCCCTTTTTTGCCGATGGAGGCCAGATCATAACGCGCAAAGACGGCATTCACCTGCAGCATTGGGATCGGTGGTGAGTGTCCCTGCAGATAACGTACCACATCCGCTGCCTTGGCTTCGGGATGGTGCAGCAGGGTCAATAGCACGGCAATAATGACAGCATCAGTGAGAAGGTCTCCCGCCAGCGCACTTTCCCTGGCATCCACCTGCTCGCGACGCTGCTGCAGTTGTCTCTCCCGTACAGTACTGTCAGTATGAACGTAGACGTACAGTCCCCCGATCTTATCGCGTGTGACGGCGCCATGGCGCACAGCATCGAGCAGAAAAACCTGCACACGCACCTGCAGAAGCGCTTGGAGTTCACGTGCAGTCAAACCCGAGACCGATTCACGCACCAAGCGCTTTAGCGTCTCACTGACACTACCATCACGGGAGAAATGGATGTCGCCACAGGAGAAGAGTCCATGATGATCATAGCGCGCTGGATCCTTCCGCGTGTAATAGCGGCCGTTGTGGTTATAGCTGCGTTGATAAGGCACGTGCTTCAAGTAGCGAAAAGCCGTTGCACGCGATGAGTGATCGAGAGCTGTTTGGATATCTTTGAACTGCACCACGTCAGTGGATGCCAGCAAATCGGTGATTGCTTCACAAGAACGAACAGACATGAAAAGCCCCTATTGATACTGTATTGCTAATATAGTGACACTTAGGCAATAGTATCGCATATTTTGATGAAAATCAGGACTTGAAACCATCAGAATCGGGATAAAATGACGAAAAGGAGGGAAAGTGGCCAAAAACTGGCCAAATATTGATAGAGTATGGCTTATGCGTAAACTGGAATATTCTTTTAAATCAATGCACAACAGTCATCCAACTGTTGTTTGACGCGGTAGCTTTCCAGTAGTCCCTTGTCGCGCACTCCATT
>JAIVTC010000046.1:0-3235 GCA_048629055.1 Candidatus Bathyarchaeota archaeon | reverse complement strand
TAAAATCAGTGTGTGACTGGAGCCGATGGGCGGAATTGAACCGCCGACCTACTGATTACGAATCAGTTGCTCTACCAACTGAGCTACATCGGCTTGAATGGAATGCAGTGCGTGATTATAAAGCAAGTCTGTCGTAAAGATCGACTATTTCAACGCAAAAACTCTGTTTCAATCTGTCACCTGGTATGTTCTTTTCGTAAATTGTGCAAATACTTTATCCAGATCAATAAAACCAAATTTATATTGCGATAAAACGCTGAGGTATGGTCTAAACTATCTGGCAGAAATAATGAGTGAAGCACTCTTCTTTTTCGATTGGAGCATCTATGACGCATCTTGTCTCTGTTGAAGATGTCACTGCTGATCTGCTCATGCAGTGGGAGCATGATCCCTATAACCTGCTGCAGATCCTGATTGGTGTGCAGCAGAAATTCCACCATATCTCTTCCTCAGCCGTCGACCTGATTGCTGACAAGCTCTCGCTCCCCTGTGCAAATATCGATGGGGTGATCGGCTTTTACAGCTTTCTGCACAGTCAGCCACGCGGCGTTTACGATCTGTTGATGAGCGATAATATCGTTGACCAGATGTCGGGGAGCCGTGAGCTTGCCGGGATGCTGGCGCAGCGGCTGGGTGTTGAACCTGGAACGACCAGAGCGGATGGTGCGGTGAGCCTTGGGTATACCTCCTGTACAGGCATGGGTGATCAGGGGCCTGCAGCACTGGTTAATAACCGCGCACTTACCATGCTGACTCCTCAGCGTATCGAACAGATCGTGGAGCTGATCGAGGAGCATGTGCCGCTCGGGGAGTGGCCGCAGGAACTCTTTGCTGTTAGCAAGAATATTCAGCGCCGGGATCTGCTGTTGGAGAGTGATTTGCAGCAGGGGAGTGCGATCAGGGCAGTTGTCGATCACGGAGCAGAGCAGATACTCAATGAGCTGGAAGCATCAGGATTGCGCGGCTGCGGCGGCGCAGGTTTCAGGACAGCTTTGAAGTGGCGTTTATGTCGCGAGGCCGGCGACGCTGAGCGTGTTGTCGTATGCAACGCGGACGAAGGCGAGCCGGGCACTTTTAAGGATCGCGTGCTGCTGCAGGCCTATGCTGACCGCTTGTTTGAGGGGATGACCCTGTGCGCCGGGGTGATCGGCGCCAGCCGGGGTTATCTCTATCTGCGCGCCGAGTATCTCTATCTGCTGGAGGATCTGCAGCAGGAGCTGCAGCGTCGTCGTGATGCGAATTTGCTTGGAGATTCCATCCGCGGGGAAGCGGGCTTCGATTTTGACATCCACATTCATCTTGGCGCGGGCGCTTATATTTGTGGTGAGGAGTCGGCTCTGATCGAATCTCTGGAAGGCAAGCGCGGCATCCCGAGAATTCGCCCCCCTTTTCCTGTGACCGAAGGTTATCGCGGCAGGCCGACCGTCGTAAATAACGTCGAGACACTGGTCGCGGCGGCAATGATTGCGGCTAACGGAACGGAGTGGTTTCGCTCCAGGGGCACAGATGACTCTGCAGGCACAAAATTGCTGAGCATCTCCGGCGACTGCGCACGTCCCGGTGTCTATGAATATCCCTACGGAGTGAGCATCGAAACCATACTGCATGACTGTGGCGCGGAAGATGTACAGGCAGTGCAGGTTGCCGGTCCTGCAGGCCAGTGTGTGCCGCCAGCGGAGTTTCATCGCAGCATTGCCTTTGAGGATTTTTCTACCGGTGGCTCCCTGATGGTATTCGGACGGCAGAGGGATGTGCTGGATATCGTCGAAAACTTCAACGATTTTTTTGTACACGAGAGTTGCGGCTTCTGCACACCTTGCCGGGTGGGGACAACACTGCTGCAGAAACGTCTGCACAAGGTGGTTAGCGGCCATGCGACTTCCGAGGATCTTGCCATGATGCGTACCATTGGCACCGTCGTTAGGGAGAGCAGCCATTGCGGCCTTGGTGTGACAGCGGCAAATCCGATACTGGGCAGCATGGAGAAATTTCCCGAAATATATGAGGCGCGATTGAAATCGACCAGCTTTGAACCGGCATTTGATTTGGATGCTGCGCTGGAAGAGGCGCGGCTAATCAGTGGGCGGGATGATGCGGGCGCACATATCGAGGGAGGCGGCGTATGAGCAAACACTTTGTGATCGATGGCCAGAGAGTCCCGTTTGAAGAGGGAGAGACCCTCATGGATGCAGCGCTGGCAGCCGGTGTCTATATACCCCACCTTTGCCACAATCCGGAATTTGATCCGCACGGCAGTTGCAGGCTTTGCATGGTGACTGTCAATGGTCGTTACTCAGCTGCCTGCATTACTCCCGCGGCCGATGGCGTCGTGGTTGAAAACAACAGCGATGCGCTAATGGCGCAGCGCCGCACCTTGCTGCAGATGCTGTTTGTCGAAGGTAATCATCAGTGTCCTGCATGTGAAAAAAGCGGTGCCTGCCAGCTGCAGGCCGTTGCCTACTACTGCGGCATGCTGGCGCCGGAGCTGACGCATCTCTACCCCAAGCGCGAGGTGGATGCCTCCCACCCGGATGTGGCGATCGACTTCAATCGCTGCATTCTGTGCGAACTGTGTGTGCGCGCCAGCCGCGATGTCGACGGCAAGGATGTTTTTGCGATCAGCGGGCGGGGGATCGGCGCTCATCTGGTGGTGAACTCAGAGAGCGGAAAGCTGTGCGATTCGCAGTTTGATGCCGGCGACAAGGCGGCGCATGTCTGTCCGGTCGGGGCCATACTGCCGAAACATCGGGGTTATGATGTGCCGATCGGAGAGCGTCTCTATGATCTGAATCCGATCAGCAGGGTTGGCGATGTCGCTGCGCAAGATGAGGATTACAATGGCTGACAAGGTAAAGGTTGCGACTGTCTCTCTCGGCGGCTGTTTTGGTTGTCACATGTCGCTGCTGGATATCGATGAGCGGCTCATCGAGCTGCTCGAATTGATCGAGTTCGATCGCACACCGCTGACCGATATCAAGCAGATCGGAGAGTGTGACCTGGGGCTTGTTGAAGGCGGCGTGTGCAATGCCGAGAATGTCGAAGTGCTGAAGGATTTTCGCCGCCATTGCAAGACGCTGGTCTCCTTCGGGGCCTGTGCCATCAGCGGCGGCATCCCTGCGATGCGCAATCAGTTCACGCTGACTGAGTGTCTCGAAGAGTCCTATCTGCAGGGGATGGGCCTCGAGGATGCGCAGATTCCTGATGACCCGGAAATCCCGCTGCTGCTGAACCAGGT
>JAIVTC010000045.1:0-4208 GCA_048629055.1 Candidatus Bathyarchaeota archaeon | reverse complement strand
ACCTCGCAATTTGCCGGCGCCTTTGTCGGCGGTGTCGCAGGTGGTTGGGTGCATCATAGCTACGGTTTGTCTGCGGTCTTCATCTTCTCAGCACTGCTGGCGACAGTGTGGCTGCTGTTTGCACTTGGCATGCGGCCTCCGGCGCAGCTCAAGTCGATGCTGATCAATATACGTCACATGAAGGAGGAGCATGCGCTGATCAGGAGGCGTCTGCTGCAGATCGAGGGCGTCAGGGAGGTAGTGATCGTTGAAGAGGAGGGGGTTGCCTATCTGAAGGTCAATTCTGCAACACTGGATGAGGAAAAACTTGAAGCAGTGGAAGCGCTGGGCGCTTCCGCGTAAACTACATACAAACAACAGGAGGAAGATATGGCAAGAGGCGTTAACAAGGTGATTTTGATTGGCAACCTGGGACAGGACCCCGATGTAAGAAGTATGCCGAACGGCAATGCGGTGACAAAGATCACCGTGGCAACCAGTGAAAGCTGGAAAGACAAGAATACCGGTCAGCAGCAGGAGCGCACCGAGTGGCACAGGGTTGTCGCATTCGCAAGATTAGCTGAGATCATGGGCGAGTATCTGCGCAAAGGCAGCAAGGTCTATATTGAAGGCAGCCTGCGGACAAATAAATGGCAGGATCAAAGCGGCCAGGACCGCTATACCACAGAGATTGTCGCCAATGAGATGCAGATGCTCGATAGCCGCGGCGGCGGTACAGCCTCCATGGGAGGTGGATATCAGCAGCAGGACAACGGCTTCTCCAGTCAACCGCCTCCTGCACAGCAAGCGCCCGCGCAGCAGGCGCCTGCACAACCAGCTCCTGCTGCTGAGCCACAGGGGCAGGGTGGTGATTTTGAAGACGATATCCCCTTTTAGCTGATCTCTTCTTCCTCACTTTGCGGGAGATTGTAGGGGGGATAAGGCGTCTTTTTGCCGCATCCACCAATGTGCCAAAACATGGTGGATGCGCTACCGCTTATACCACCCTACAGACCTATTTTTCAACCACGAAAGTGACGAAAAACACGAAAGCTTGTTTTCTCTATTTTCGTGTTTTTCGTGACTTTCGTGGTCAGATTGTTTTTCTCTGAACAGTGTCTAATGCAGGCTATGCGGCTTCGCCAGTGAGAACGGCGGAATCGTTGCCACAAAACGCTCTCCGCTGTCATCGATCATCCCATACTCCCCCTGCATGCTTCCCACCGGGGTCGCCAGCAGTGTGCCACTGGTGTAGCGAAAAGCTTCACCCGGCTGCAGATGGGGCTGCTCTCCAACAACTCCTTCGCCCCGCACCTCCTGGACTTTGCCGTCTGCATCAGTGATCACCCAGTGGCGATTGAGGAGTTTTGCAGCTGTTTTGCCGCTATTATGGATACTGATGGTGTAGCTGAACGCATAAATATTATTTGCAGGAGCAGATTGCGATTCAATATAACTGGTCTCGACACTGATGGAGATTTCGTGATCTGTTTGCATTTTTCACCGCACAAAAGATTGAAAAGGATTGAAGAAGAGGACGCAACGACTGCTAATGATACAATTCAATGCAATGCGATGTAAGAGGCAAGGAGATGATGGCGAATAAACTGCGGGTTGGTGTCGTTGGCGTAGGGTATCTGGGGCGTTTTCATGCGTTGATCTACAGCCGCATGGATAACGTGGAACTGATCGGCGTCAGTGACAGTGATAAACGACAGGCCGAACAGGTTGCTGCCGAAGCCGGTACCAGGGTTCTCTCTATTGAGGATATGCCGGGGCAGGTGGATGCTGTCAGCATCGTGGTGCCGACTACGCTGCATCTTGAGATTGCCAGGCCTTTTCTGCAAAAGGGAATTCACATGTTGATGGAGAAGCCTATCTCCTCCACAGTTGAAGAGGGGCGGGAGATTGTCGATCTGGCAAAAGAGTCCGGCGCCACTCTGCAGATAGGCCATCTTGAACGCTACAACGCCGGCATCATGGCGCTGGCCGAACACATCGAGCAGCCGCGTTTTATCGATGCACAGCGCATGGGTGGATTCAAGGCGCGCGCGACCGATGTGGATGTCATTTCAGACCTGATGATTCATGACATCGACATTATTATGTCGCTCATCGATTCGGAGATTACCTCGATCTCTGCTTCTGGTACGGCCGTTTTGACGGATCATCTCGATATCGCCAATGCCAGGCTGGAGTTCGCCAATGGCGCGGCCGCGAACGTCACGGCGAGTCGCATCTCAAAAGAGGATAGCCGCCGCATTCGGGTATTCGAGCCGAAGCACTACCTGTCGCTCGACTTTATAGCCCAGCGCCTGGAGAGAGCGACGGCTGTTCCCTCGAAGGAGTCCGAGTGGGATGAAATCGTCACGGATGTCGTCGATATCGAGCCGGTGATGCCTTTGGATGAAGAGCTGGCATCCTTTGTTGATGTGGTCATGAATAATAAACAGCCACTGGTTGATGGAGAGACCGGTCTCAAGGCGCTGGATGTTGCACTGCAGATTAAACAAAAAATAGAGGGTGAATAACATGAGTCAAGCAGGAGTCCCGTATCTCGAGTTGACCGCTGAATTTGCTGAACTGCGCGATGAGTGGTTTGCGGCGATCGATGCGGCCGGCAGCAAGGCGGCATTTATTCTTGGCGATGCAGTCACCGCTTTTGAACAGCAGGCGGCGGAGTATATTGGTTCAAGCTATGCGCTCGGCGTAGCCAATGGCACAGATGCCCTGGTGTTGTCACTGCGTGCGCTGGGCATCGGTCCCGGAGACGAGGTGATCACCTCCCCGTTTACCTTTTTTGCCACTGCCGAGTCCATATCCCTGGTAGGCGCCACGCCGGTGTTTGCAGATGTCGATGCAGCGAGCTTCAATCTTGATCCGCGGAGTGTTGCAGCGAAGATTACAGACAAGACAAAAGCGATACTGCCGGTGCATATTTTTGGATGCCCTGCCAACATGGATGTGCTGCAGCAGCTTGCGACACAACAGAGTCTTGCCATTATCGAGGATGCGGCCCAGGCTTTCGGCGCCAGGTCAGGCGATGCAGTGGTCGGGTCACTTGGAGTTACAGGGTGTTTCAGCTTCTATCCTGCCAAGGTGCTGGGCTGCTACGGTGACGGTGGCTTGATCTCGACCAGTGATGAGTCTCTGCTGGAGCATCTTAAACAGCTGCGCAACCACGGCGCAGTTGCTCCATTCACGCATACCGAGATCGGCTACAACAGCCGCCTGGATGCCATCCAGGCATCACTGCTGAGTATCAAGCTCAAGAAATTTGAAGCCGACATGGCGTTAAGGCAGCAGGTTGCGAAGTGGTATGATGAACGCCTCTCCGATTCGGATGCAATCACTCCCTCCCGTCCAAAATCAGGTCGTCACGCCTTCAACCTCTACACCATCCGCCACCCGCGGCGAGATGCCCTCAAAGAGGCGCTGACGACGGCGCATATCGGCACCAATCAATGCTACCCTGCCGGGCTTCATCTGCAGCAGGTTTACCGGCATCTTGGCTACCAGACGGGTGATCTGCCCGTGGTTGATCAACTCTGTACGGAAACCCTGTCGCTGCCGATCTTCCCCGGCCTGACGGAAGAGCAGGTCGAGCAGGTTTGCAGAGTTGTTATCGACGCTTGATGCCTGTTTCAGGAGAGCTCTTTAGCGCGATCGCTGTTGGAAGAATAGCCTGTAGGAATAACGGGGTTAATCCGTCGCACCTGCGGGTAAAATAGCGCAATTGACTATTACCGAGACCCGAATCCATGTCCGGACCAAAACCGACCGAATTAAATCTGCATCGTCAGTCACACGTACTTGATATCGCTTTTGATGATGGCAGCCGCTTCTCCCTGCCGTGTGAGTTTTTGCGTGTACACTCCCCTTCGGCGGAGGTGCAGGGGCACAGCCCGGATCAGCGTAAACTGGAAACCGGCAAAGAGAACGTCAACATCGAGCGTATCGAGCCGGTGGGGAACTACGCGGTGGTGCTGCATTTTGATGATGGCCACAATACCGGAATCTACTCATGGGAGACTCTCTACAAAATGGGTTCCAATTATGATGCGATGTGGAGCCAGTATCTGCAGGAGCTGGAGCAAGCTGGCTACAAGCGTAAAGAACCCTCTTGACGGCACTAGAATCCGTGAGTGGAGAACATCTTTACAAATGAGTCAAAGTTCAAAAAGGGCTCTCGCAAAGACGCTAAGCTCGCCAAGAAAAACCTTTGCGGT
>JAIVTC010000044.1:0-5136 GCA_048629055.1 Candidatus Bathyarchaeota archaeon | reverse complement strand
AGAGAATCGCCTCCCTCCAGCGAGAAGCGTTTCTGCCCCACATAACGCGAATGCAGATAGCGCTCCAGTCCCTCGGCTGCAGTGAGTAATTTTAGCAGCCAGATGCGGTCAACAGTTTCGAGTACGGGCCTGGCGCGATACCCCTCGATGCGTTTCTGCAGCCAACGTTTCTCTTCGGTGGCTGTAATATGCATATATTCAAAACCGGAGTGCTGCGTATAGACCTCTTTTAGGAAGTCGATGATTTCATTGAGGGGCAGTCGGTTTGGCGCATACAGAGATCCGGTATGGAACTTTTTGAGCATATCGCTCTGTTGCAGATGGTGGTGTTCCGGAGTGAGTTCAGCCAGAATCTCCATCTCTCTTAGTTTGAGTGGATCGAGAGATGCATTCTGATGACCGCGCACCCGGTAGGCATTGATCAGGCGTAAAACAGCGCTCTGTTTTTCGGCGGCATCCGGGGTCAATTTTTTGCAGGGAATGGCGCTGGCAGCGGCTTTGGCTTGTTCGGCAAACTGTTGCCGGATTTTGGAGTGCGGCGTGTCAACTGATGCTGATTCACCGGGCAGGGCATCGAAATGTGCTCTCCATGTGGGATCGATGCTGTTCGGATCGAGCAGGTAATCCTCGTAGAGTTGCTCGATATAAGCCGCATTGGCGCCGGAAAAAGGTGAAGTCCGGCGCAGTTTCTCGAGCAGTGGTGAATTCATGGTGACTCTCCTCCCCATCATTATTATTGTATGGGCCAGCCTGTCAGGAACAACGCGTTCTATCAACCGCTTAGCTGGAGTCTAGCAGGTGCAGAAGAAATGTGAAGAGGAGAGCCTTTTAATCGCCCGAATAAAGTGAAAAAAGGGGATTTGATACTGTTTTTATATCACTTCAATAGCCAGATGTGTTCAAGGCAATATAAGATGTGCAGAGGAACGAGGCGCATCGACCGCTAATGATGCGCCTCGTTCCTCTGCACATCCTATGGAGTGTCGTCGTGCATGGCAATGTGAGAAGTTACCGTTTTTCAGGTAGGAGCAGCCGGAGGCGTCGGTGTTACAGGCGTAATTCCAATCTCATCCCCATTATCAAGGCGGGTGAATGACTCGGCAAACTCTCTGTTTACCGTTACCCGGATATGCTCTGCCGCCAGCAGATAACCACGTCCCCGCTCGCGACGCTGCAGATGTTCGATCAACTTCTCAACAGTATCAATTCCGGCGGGAAGCGTCAGCTGTTCCGACTCTTTGCGCAGTTTGTTCACCAGGTAGGCGAAATAGAGAATGGTGACATGGCGTTGCTGCTGTTGTGCATCTGCTCCACGATTGCGCTCGATTCCGTGTGCTTCAAGCCGCTGCAGATAATCCCGCCAGTTGGAGTGCTGCTGTTTGCCCAGATTGTAGAGCGTCTCCCATGAGTAGATGCCGGTATCGTGGCCATCATCAAATACAAATGAGAGCGCGTAGTTTCCCTGCGGCTCGATGGCGGTGATATTGACCTGCTCCTTGCCGCTGACCGGTTTGTCATCGGCTTTCACTTCAGCTGCGGGAGAGAATACCCGCAGGTATTCACATGGCAGGTCGAAATGGCTGTCATCATCGAAGGTGAGCGAAAGCACTCGGGATTTGCTGTGCAGTTGAATGTTTGTTGGCTGTGGTGTCTGCGCCATTGTCATGATCCAGCGGAGTCGGGCTACGCTAGCGTAGCATTTCAAAAAAAACTTGCAAGTTCAGAGTGAACAGCGGAGATTATTTGTCGTTTGGTTATTTCTCAATAACCCCGTGCATTGAATGCATCTTGTTAAAACAGATGTCACGTACACAACCGTAACTGAATGACACACCAGGAGAAATAAGCATGTCTCTTCCAGCCGCCTTCATCGGGGTTGTATTGATCTGGTCAACCACCCCGCTGGCCATCAAGTGGAGCAGTATGGGCGCAGGATTTTTGTTCGGCGTCACCTCGCGAATGGTGATCGGGCTGCTGCTTTGCGTGGTGATTTTGATGGTGACAGGACGTCGTTTGCGTCACGACAGGGTGGCTCTGCAAACCTACGTGACGGCAGGACTGGGCGTGTGGGCGACGATGATGTGTGTCTACTGGGCTGCGCTCTACATCCCGTCAGGACTGATTTCAGTGGTTTTCGGCATTACTCCGGTTTTTACCGGACTCTTCGCCGTAACATTGCTGGGTGAGCGGGTTTTTACGCGCTACAAAATTAGCGGAATGATAATGGGCCTGGCGGGACTGCTGCTGATTTTTCGTTACAGCCTGGATGTCGGCATGGCGGCGGGATTTGGTGTGATCGCGGTCTTCATCGGCGTGCTTGCGCAGTCATCCAGTGCGGTCATTATCAAGCGACTCCGGGCCGGAATCGCCGGGATTGAAACCACCACCGGCGCCTTGCTGGTGAGTACGCCGTTGTTTGTGTTCAGCTGGTGGCTGTTTGACGGCGTTTGGCCTCAGCAGCTTGAACCCCGTGCTATCTGGTCGATTCTCTATCTTGCTCTGTTTGGATCGGTGATCGGCTTTATTGGCTACTATTATCTGATCAACCAGTGGCCGGCCAATCGCGTGGCGCTGATTCCATTGATGACGCCGGTGCTGGCGCTGCTGATCGGTTATCTCTTCAATGCGGAAAAGGTAGGCGTTGCAGAGATAGCCGGAGCGGCATTGATTCTTGCCGGTCTGTGGGCTTATGAGTTTGGTGGTCGAAGCAGGGCTTGAGGCATCGGGTAATATCTCTATAGCTTTGTGCAGATTTCGATATTGTCATTTCGACCGCAGGGAGAAATCTTTAAGCACCCGTTTGAGTGCGTAGATTTAGGATGTCTCCCTGCGGTCGAAATGACACGTTATCCTGCACACGCTTGATCAATGATACGGACTGATTGAGGAATTATTGTTTTTTCTCGCAAAGCGGGAAAAAATCATCGTCGCCAAAGGCCTTCCCACACTGCTTTGTGGTGTAGGTGTCCTCGGATGGCACCCATTTGTTCAGCCGCTCTTCACTCTCCATGGAGACAAGCTGACGTGCCGCATCACAGGCATCGCTCTCCTGGCACTGGTTGAATTTTCCACAGCTCTTGGTCACGACATCACCGCAAACAGTGTGATATGAACCGGTAGGAGGCGTCGGGCAGGGGGGAAACATCGATGCGTTATCCAATGCCTCTTTGCACTGGGATTCAATCTTGTTCCGATCCAGAAGATTGGCGGAGTTGTAGAAACCCTGTAGTTGATGCGCGAGTTGACAGCTATCGCTGAGACCGCAGTCCGTACGCAGGCCGCAGCTTTGTCTCTCCAGCACGGTGCAGGCATCGACCTGATCAGGTTGTCGTTGCGGTGCAGCCACGGCGCGCTGCACTGTCTGGTCGGCAATGGCAACTCCCCTCTGAATACGTAAAACCCGGCCATCCTCCAGTTTGTGTACACCACTCCATAGCGGGCGGTTTCCTGTCTCATTGACAATTTCAACCCGGTTGGTTCTATTGTCGTAACGCAACTCCTGCCCCTGGGTGGTTTTCGGCAGCGAGTACCATTCGGAGAGGGCAATTGTGGAGCTGAGCAGAGTAACTAGGAAGAGCAGGGATTTAATCATCATGAGTTCTCAACTGAAAAATATTGGAGGGTGCTAGTATACCGATATCAAAGATGCGAAAAAAGTTGAGTTTGTGTTCTGAATGGCCAAAGGGGCAGAGACAAATTGCACATCAGAGTAAGAAATATGAAATTTGATAAATATCAATTCGCAGCATTGCTGCTGCTGTTTGTGTGCAGCACTCTGCCGGCAACCAATGATCTGAAAAATCACCCCTCTCCCTATCTGGCGATGCATGGCGACGATCCGGTGCAGTGGCGTGACTGGGGCGAGGCAGCCGTTGAAGAGGCGCGTAACAGTGGCAAGCTGCTGTATCTCTCCAGCGGCTACTTCTCCTGCCACTGGTGCCATGTGATGCAGCGGGAGAGCTATCAGAACAACGAGATCGCTGAATTGCTGAACAAGTGGTTTATTCCGGTGAAGGTCGATCGTGAATTGCAGCCCGCCCTGGATGCCTACCTGATCAGCTTTGTTGAAAAGACCGAGGGACACGCCGGCTGGCCGCTGAATGTCTTTCTGACTCCGGACGGCTACCCGGTGGTTGGCATGACCTATGTGCCCCGGGAGCAGTTCCAGACGCTGCTGAACAAGTTGCATGCGTTATGGAAGCGGGAGCCGCAGCGACTGCTTGATGTGGCGCTCTCGATTCACAAACAGATGCAGCAGCTAAGCAATGTCACGCAGGTAGCAACGCTTCCGGACGGGAAAAAATTGCTGCAGCAGGCGATAAAGTCTGCGCTGGCTGTCGGTGATGATCTGCAGGGTGGTTTCGGCCGCACCAACCACTTTCCGATGGCGCCGCAACTGCGTCTGCTGCTCGAAGCGCAGCGGCTCTTTCCGTCGCCTCAGCTGGAGTCGTTCCTGCGGCTGACGCTGAACCAGATGGCGGTAAAAGGGTTGCGTGACCACCTCGCCGGAGGCTTTTTTCGCTATACCGTCGATCCCGGATGGGAGACCCCCCACTATGAGAAAATGCTCTATACCCAGGCGCAGCTGGTGTCTCTCTATCTGCGGGCTGCAAGCTTATTCAATGAACCCCGCTATGAAGAGGTGGCATCAGATACGCTCGATTTCGTATTGCAGCATATGCGGGGGAGTGACGGCGGCTATATCGCCAGCCTTTCGGCCGTGGATGCACAAGGCAATGAGGGCGGTTCCTATCTGTGGAGAGAGCAGCAGTTGGAAGAGCTGCTGGGTGAGGAGGAGTTAAAGCTTGCCAGGCAGCACTGGTTGTTCACTTTTGGCGAACAACTGCCTGGTCAGGCGCTTCCCCATGCCGGCGCTTTGATTGAATCCATTGCAAAAGCCGAAGGGGAGTCACCCCAACAGCTCAGTCGCAAAATTGACAAGATCCGCAACAAATTGTTGAAACAACGCAGCACCCGCGAAGCCCCGCGTGACAGCAAGCAACTCGCCGCCTGGAATGGCCTGATGTTGACAGCATTCAGTGAGGCGGCGGCGCAGTTGAAAAGGGATGACTATCGCAAGGCTGCCGCAGAGCTGGCTGGCTGGTTGCAAACCCTGTGGGATGGTAAGCAGTTGCT
>JAIVTC010000043.1:0-6155 GCA_048629055.1 Candidatus Bathyarchaeota archaeon | reverse complement strand
GGAGATAGGATCTGCTGAGACTGTAGGGGGGATAAGCGACAGCGACCTCCATGGATGGAGGAAGTGCAATAAGAGATTGTCAGGAACAATCATTGCCGCATCCACCAGTCATTGCGAGGAGCAAAGCGACGCGGCAATCTGCTTGAGATTACGTCGCTGCGCTCGTAATGACAATATAACCGGAAAGCATCCGGAGTTTGCGTGGTGGATGCGGCAAAAAGACGCCTTATCCACCCTACGACTTTATACACTGTTGCTGGTGGTTATAGCTCTACCCTGGATGATCTGGCATCAACAGACAGGCGACCTGAGCCTCTATTTCACAGAAGCAGTACCTGCGGGACAGTTGCTCTATGTGCTGTCAAAGTTGGCAGGCATGTATGCGTTGCTGTTTATCGCCCTGCAGATCATTGCGAGCCTGGCGGGCAGACTGAAGCTGATCCCACTTCATCGCTTGCGTTTATCTCATCCACTGCTGGGTTCTTTGGTGGTGTTGCTGGGAGTGGCGCATGCGCTGCTGTTTTTCACGGCAGTTTCGGTGCGCCAGGGCGATCCTGCATGGGGACTGCTGTTTCCGGGTTTCCGCGATTTCTATCACACCCATTTGACCCTGGGGGTGTTTGGCCTGTGGATACTGATTGCGGTGCTGATCAGCGGGGTGGTGCGTTTTATCAACGGGAGTTCAAAGGCGCGCATGCTGCACCGGGGGTATTGGGCGTCCATCACGCTGCTCTATATCCATGCCCTTGCTGTCGGCACGGAGTCGCAGACGCATCTGGGATTGGCTCTCTACAGCACACTCGGTGGAGTCGTTTTGATGCTGCTGGTGGTGTGGATCATCAGGCGCAACAGAAGAGCGGCGGCCGCATCATGATGACGATGAAATATGCTTATATAGTATTGGCGAGACGGAGTATTAGACAGACGAGGCATGAAAAAAAATCATTTTCTCTCGCAAAGACGCCAAGACCGCAAAGGTTTTTCTTGGCGAGCTTTGCGTCTTTGCGAGAGTCATTGTTGAAATTTGACTCATTTGTAAAGACGCTGCTCACTCAAGGATTACTAGTCAGCACTCTGCTCTGTTTCAGCATGGCGTCACCGGCGTATGCCGACCTTCCGGCAGGCTTGATGATGGTTGCTTATGACGGGGTTGCATGGCATCCCTATATTGTCAAAACAGGTGCTGATGGCTGGATCAAGATCGAAGATGTGCGCGATCCGGCTTCGGTGACCTGGCGGCATGAAAAAGATGCGTTTTTGATCAAGGGGAATGACGGCAGCATCTCCAGCTATCAGCTGGATAGACAGGAGTTTACACAGCTGCCGGCTTTTGACGACTCAACCGTCACGCAACTGCGGGCCTATCGACAGGGTGTTGTGATGGTGCGTTTGATGGATGGCAAGAGCCGCGATACCAGCATTCTCTCCGCTGAAAGCAGTGCCGATAAAGCCGCTATCAACAAGCCCCATGAGATCCTGCGCCAGGCGTCGGCTCAATTCCATCCCTATATTCACAATGATCAGCTCTATTACGCGCATGTCTCCTGCCGGGCAGAGTGCAAGCCGCTGATTCAGGAGGTGTGGCGCAAGCAGTTGCAGTCGGGGCGCACGCAGCAGCTGACGCTGTTGAATGCAACCAGCTATCTTTACTCTGTCTCTGCTGACGATCGCTATGGGTTTATCAGCTCGAATCAACACGGCTACTACCACCTGGCGCGCCTGGATCTGGCTTCCGGTGAGATCAACTGGTTAACCGGGGGGAGGGTTACCGACAACTTTCCCAGTGTGGCGGTGGATGGAGATCTCTACTTTATTCGCCGCACACCAGCTGGAAGCCGCCTGATGAAATTGCCCGGAGCGGCGAACAGCAGGGGAATTCTCCCTGAAGCGTTAGTCGAGAACATCCAACTGCCCGCCGAGGTTCAAAAAATTCGCTACCTGGAGCTGAATCAGTCATGAAGGATCTACGTTACACAATTTTACGCATGGCGGCAGCTATGCTGTCCCTGCTGTTGTCGCCCTATGCCGCGGCCGCTCCGGTTGCTGCCATTGGAGACTACGCCAATGAGAGTTTTTCGCCTGTGCGGGGAGAGAGTTTTTCGATCCCTGTGCATGTAAATGATCCCGCCAAGGTGAAGGCGATCAAGGTCGAAATTCGCAGCAGCGATGATGATCTGATGCGCACGCTCGCAATAGTGGAGATCACGCCGGATACCACGGATTATGCGGTGAAGTGGGATGGGCGGGATGATGCGGATAGCGTCGTTCCGGATGAGGCCTACTCGCCGGTTATTATTGTCACCATGCAATCCGATGAGACTTTGACCATTGCGGCGAGGGGGACGAGTGGTGGTGAGGAGGTGTATGATTTTGAAAAAACGATTCGCCCCGGTGTCATCGAATACAGCTTGCCGGCAGCCAGCCGCATGCTGGTGCGCTCAGGTATAAAAAACGGTCCCATGCTGCGCACCCTGATTGACTGGCAGCCGCGCACGGCGGGTTTTCATGCCGAGCGCTGGAACGGACGTGACAAAGATGATGTGGTCGCCATCGAGCAGAATCCGGATGTCGGTTATTTGATTGTTGGTTATCAGCTTCCGGATCACGTCATCATCACGCATGGAAACAGCAGTGAGAGCTATCGTCACTATCGTGAACGCCGCAACTGGCCGCTCAAACAGGCCAGTTCTGAACAGCGGGCGCTGGAGCGCAACGGCAGGGTGCTGCGCCAGGAGGCCTTTCAACCGGTGCTGCAGCAGAAGAGCCCGCGCATCGACGTCAAGCTATTGACCACAGCAACACGACAGCCGGCGCAGCGTGTCAAACTGCTGGAAGAGATGCTCACCGAGGTCAAACTGCATCCGCTGGACGAGATCTATCTGGACCAGGAGCGCTACGAGATTAGTTTTTTCGTCGATCACGCCTTCATTGCCGAAGAGGAGCAGGGGTACGTGCCATTCACCTGGCGCTGGTCGCCGGGGCGTCTGGGGATCAAGCCCGGTGAGCATCTATTGACCGTCAATGTCTCCGGCTACAACGGCCAGGTCGGCGTAAAAAATATCAAGTTCAGTGTGATTGGCGATGCGGATGAAGTTGCAGGCGTTGATCCATGAATGTCATCCTCAAAATGCCCTGCAGCTAATCGAAATAGTATGAATCAGGAATAGACACTACATTTCAAGGAGAGAAAAGGATGTCTCGAAATAAAATTTTATCGCTATTGGCCATTGGATGGTTGATGACTTCGTCAGCTGAAGCCTTGATCCTGAACCTGGCGCCGGATTGCAGCAAGGCTGCAGCGACGCCCGAGCGTCTTTGGCCGGTGGATCATGATTTTGTCACCATACAACTCTCCGGTGTGAGTGATCCGGAGGATCACGCGGTCAGCATCTCTGCAAAGTGCATCGTCCAGGATGAACCTCCGAATTCGACGAATGATGGAAATACCAGATTGGATGGCGCCGGTCTCAACAGCGATCAGCCATTGGTTCGGGCGGAACGCGCCGGCAACGGGGATGGCCGTGTCTATCATGTGGTGTTTCATGCCACGGACAGCGAGGGCGCAATCTGTTCCGGCCAGGTTGCCGTCACTGTTCCTCACAATGAGGATTCTGCTGTTATTGATGGAGGCGGCCGCTACCCTTCGCTGGAGGGTGGTGAAAATTGTGATGCGCTGCCGATCAACAACCCGCCAATCATCTATTCAGAGCCTGTTCCCGACGCCATTGCCATGAGTGATTACCACTACGATGTCGATGGTCACGATCCGGATGCGGAGCAGCTGGTATACAGCCTGGTGGATCAGCCGCAGGGGATGAGTATTGACCGGCAGAGCGGGCTTGTCCAGTGGACTCCAACAGTGGAGCAGCAGGGCGCTCACACGATCGATGTCAGGGTCACTGACAGCGGAGGCCTGCAGGCGTCTCAAACCTATGAACTCTTCGTTGAGTCCCCTCCTGATCAGTTGTATGCGCGTATCATTGCCAACCCGGTTTCCGGCGCCTCGCCGCTGACAGTGCGTTTCAGCTCCGAGGTGAATAACAACAATATGGTGATCAACAGTTACCAGTGGGACTTTAATGGAGATGGTCAAATTGACCTCTCCGATACCTTTGGGGCGCCGAGAACATACACCTACACAGGAGAGCCTGGTGATGAGTTCGAGGCCGGGTTGAGAGTCGATATGGCGGGCGCTGAGCCATTAACAGCAACCAGGAGGATTTCCATCACCAACCAGCCGCCAACCGTGCAGGTGTCTGCAGATGTGACCAACGGGCATGTGCCGCTGCAGGTGGTCTTTTCAGTGACAGCACAGGATCCGCAGGGGATCGGCGAGGTGAGCATCGATTTTGATGGTGATGGTGCTGTTGATGAAGTGCAGGTGGGCGGGGCAACGAGCGGCTCCTGGCAATTTCACACAACCTATTCCGATGAGGGGTATTTTGTGGCGCAAGTCATGGTGACTGATGCTCATGGCGCGCAAACAACCGTTACCAGCCATGCGATTTCAGTGGATGTCAATAATCCGCTGGATCCTGTTGTTCAACTCACGGCGACTCCGGATGCAGGTGATGCGCCGCTTGCTGTGGCGTTGACGGCGGTCGCAGAGATTTTTGACGGCAGTACGCTGGCCCGGTGGGCCTGGGATCTCGATGGCGATGGGCAATTTGAGACGCATGGCGGCCTGAGTGAGATGGATTCCATCCTTGCCACCTATAGCGGCGTCGGCGCTTACTATCCGGTCGTGGAGGTCACGACCAGCAGCGGGCGCACCGCCACAGCCTCGTTGATCATCCGCACCAGCTCGACAGCGCTTCCCTCTCTCGCCATCCCTGACAGCAGCGATACCATCAATGTCGATGCCAGTGAGGTTGCATCGATCAATGTGACTCTGCCTTTTGAAACCGACCTGGAGCTGTGGATAGAGAGTGCGGACGTGGGCAGGGTCAAGACGCTTCTCGCGGAACAACAGAGGCAGGCCGGAGTCTTCGAGTTTACCTGGGACGGAAGTGACGAGCAGGGCGCCATTGTTCCGGCTGGGGATTACTACGCCGTTTTGGGGTATACGGCCGATGCCCGCAAACAGGAGGTCGATCTGCGTACATCGACAGGCGGCCAGCTCACCTACTATCGCAGAACCAGGAGCAATCCGCGTACATTCGACCGTCTTGAATCTCCCCTGGTCGTTGATTATGAAGTGCATGATCCGGCTGAGGTCACCTTCTTCTGGCAGATCTCTTTCGGCCAGCGCCTGATGACGCTGCTGGAGCATCGCCGCATGGGGCGCGGCCACTACAGTCTCATGTGGAACGGTGAATATCCCGGCGGCGAAAAAGTGCCGGATACGATGCGCAATCTCTTGCCTGGCATCGTGCGCTACAACTTGCCGGACAACGTGATTTTTGTGAAGCACACTCCGCGCATCGAGGCGTATCGCCTCAGCTCAACCATTATTGCCGATCCACGCCGCGAACCCATCGGTATCGATATCACGTTAAGCAAGCACAGCAGCGTCGAGATGGTGGTTGCGGATATGCAAACAGGAAGCCGGGTTGCGACCCGTCTCTATGAGGATTTGCCGGCAGGCGTGAACAACCTGAGCTGGGATGGCAGGAACAACGATGATCAGCTGCTAGCCCCGGGAGATTACCGCATCGGCGTGCGCTCCATGGATGAACAGGGCAGCCGCAGTCTGTTTCTGTACCGCACCCAGCGTCTGCAATATTAGGAGAATCACTATGAAAAGGATTTTAATACTTCCACTGTTGCTGCTGTCAGGCATCTCTCAGGCGGCGGAAGATGCCGACCTTGCAAATGCGGTCAATGCGCGCCTTGCACAGCTGCAGACGGAAGTCTGGCAGCTGGATGATGCGATCTACAAGCTGGACAACATGGAACTCACCGATGCGCAACAGTATGAACTCATAGCCGAGCCGGGTTTCTCCGAGACTGAAAAGATTGTTTCAAGCTATGGCGTTACCTTGAAACAGCTCTACTCGTACGAAGCAGCGCATCATGAACCCCTGGGTGCCTGGCTGCAGCAACATCCTGACCAGGTGGATCAAATCAATGCGCTTGAAGAGGCGATCATGCAGCTGCAACTGCAGTTAGATCAGTTGATCCACTCTGGGGCGGGCTGATTGTTGAAAAATTGT
>JAIVTC010000042.1:0-3035 GCA_048629055.1 Candidatus Bathyarchaeota archaeon | reverse complement strand
GGTGGCCCCGCGCCAGCGAGCTTCATCGTGGTCATCGACACGACCGACCAGGTAGGGAACGATCTCCCCGGCATTGCCGGACTCCGCCCTGGTAATTGCCTCACGGATCTTGTCCAGATCGGCGTCGCTAAACAGCGTGCTGACACTCATAAGGGTTGTCTATGCAGTTTTATTTTGAAAAATCGACGCCAGGAGGCTTCTCTGTCCCCTCTTTGGATTCGAAATACGCCTTCTCTGTGAAATCGAGATAATCGGCCAGGAGATTGGTCGGGAAGCGCCTGCGTGAGGTGTTGTAAGCCCTCGATGCCTCATTGAAGCGCCGCCGTTCGACAGCGATGAGGTTTTCCGCACTTTCAAGCTGTCGCTGCAGATCCCTGAAGGCTTCCGTCGCCTTCAGCTCCGGGTAGCGTTCAACCACCGCGAGCAAGCGCGACAGGGCGCTGCTCAAGCCGGCCTGATTGGCCTGGAAAGCGGAGATCTGTTCAGCCGTTGGCGCTCCGTCGATCTGTATCTTGCCGACTTTTGCCCTGGCCTCGACGACGTTCTGCAGGGTCTCCTGCTCGAAGTCGCGTGCGCCTTCGACAGTTTTTACCAGGTTGGGTATCAGGTCGGCGCGGCGCTGGTAGACATTTTCAACCTGGCTCCAGGCCGAATCGACACCTTCATCCAGGCCGACGAGGCGGTTGTAGCTGCTCCAGGCAATGAGACCGATGACGATGACGACTATAAGCAGGATGCCTGCGGGGCTAAGGAGTTTTTTCATTGTTCATAGGCCTGTAAAAGGTTATTAAAGGAGCCTTTTGGAAAACGCTCAAAAGTTGTCATTTCGATTGAAAGGAGAAATCTTAAGTTATTGATATATAAGATCTCTCACATTCGTTCGAGATGACAAAACCCATTATCCACGAGTTTTGCATGAGGCTCAAAGAATTACTTTATTAATCATGTGGGATATTGAACCATATTCGTGAGAACTGCAACCATGCCGGGATGATATATGCACACTATTTCCGTCTCCCTGATTGCGTTGAAGAGCTGCTCTCCTGTGGAATCCGGCAGCCGCCGCCGCAACGGCATCGAAGTGCTGCATGCGCCACATCACCTTGCTGGAGAATATGCTTCCTGAGGTTGTGTACCATAATGTCAAAGTTCTCCTCTGATATCACACAGCCGCTATGCAGATGGTAAAGTCTCTTCTCCTGGAGCAGCAGATAATCCCACGCATAGGACAGCCCCATATCAGGATGCGCCTTGCCCTGAATGTTGCGCAAGGCTTGCGTGGCTGCTTCGGAATTCTTGTAAGAGGTAACAATAAGATCAGCCTTCAGATAAACAGCTCCCCGCGCAGTTTTTTTCAATGGTTTGATCGAGACAAAATCGTAGCGGATCGATGTTTCGGCCTTTTCCGGTTTCTCCCCGAGTGGTGTGGAAGTGTGTTTGAACTCCCATGGCAGCCCCTCAAGGATGACTGAATAATCCACCTTCGCGCCATCAGTAGTTTCGCCGACTGCGATATGGGAGATGCTGATGAGCAGCATCGCCAACACAACATCTTTTGCACTCATCTTGAAATTCTCCACTCTCTGTAGCGTTCTGATAAAAACATGACAAACAGTATGAATATGAGCAGTGCAACAATCATTGACTGATACATTCCATAGCCAATCAGAGCCAATATGGCAAAGAAACTATCCCAGGTCAGGAGAGTTAAAAACCAGGCGATGAAGGCGCAAACAGCCACGCCCAGTGCGCCCAGGCGTATTAAAATGCACCGGGAGAGAGACTTTTCAGCCTGCCAGTGCGCAACTACTGCGAGCAGCGGGTATGAGCCAAGGGTCGCCAGCAGTATGCCCAACATATCCAGGGGGGCGTACTCCATGAACCTGGTTTTCGGGTGACCCAACAGCATTCCAGCTGAGATCAAAAAGCCTGTCAGGGCAAAAATCAGCACTCCCTTCCTGCATTGAATAGCTGGCTTAGTGGTCATTCGTAGTATTATATAAAAGTGCTTAAAAATTAGTAACAATTCAGTACCTGCTGGATCGTCCCTGTTTCCGGGTGTATTCTTCCGGAAAACGCCGTCAATACATCCATGTAGGCTCGAGTCGGCATCCCTGCCTCCTACATTTCCAGCAGAATACACCCGAAAACAGTGACTTGGTTGGCAAATTCATCAGGAAGCTGAATAGTTGCAAAAATTTTTGGCGTCACTTTCTGAAACGCATCGATGGATTGACACAATCAGAGATGATTTATCTACCCGGCACATCGTTGAAACTGCCTCCCTCCCTGGTTTTCCTGGTAGTGGCCAACCTGGTTCCACTACTCGGTGTTCTCGCATGGGGTTGGGAGGTTTTTCCGATCATGCTTGTTTTCTGGCTTGAAAATGTCATTGTCGGGATCTTTTTTATTCTTCGCATCCTGACTGCAGGCGCAGGAGCCGGACGAAAATTGTCGCCCGCATATCGCCCAATTCTCTCTCTATTCTTCGCCTTCCACTTTGGCATTTTCACGCTGATTCACGGAATGTTCGTGTTTATCCTCTTTTCCGGAGAAAAATATTTTAGCGATGGTGTTGGCCCCGGCGCTCTCTGGTCAATAATTACTGAATACCAGCTCGGGTGGGCGATAGCGGCGCTGCTGATCAGCCATGGTTTTTCTTATGTCAGCAATTACCTCATCGGCGGGGAAAACCGCGGCGTTACTCTCTCTGCATTGATGACCCGCCCTTACCTCAGGGTGGCAATTCTGCATTTGACAATTCTTTTTGGCGGCTTTGCCGTGGTGGTGTTCAACCAGCCAATGATTGGGCTGATACTTCTGGTGCTGATAAAACTCGTTATCGACAGTTGGGCGCATTTAATCGAACATGGCGTAATACTCTTTCCATTCACCATCAGGTCATCCTCTCACAGCGCAGAATAAACAGAAGATTTAGTCGTTGTCCAAAAATAACTTCCCGATCCTGCTTGCCCTGTTGACTGTCTTCTGCGTTCCAGCAAGAGTTACATAACGCTGCTATGCGCCCCTTGCTG
>JAIVTC010000041.1:0-4655 GCA_048629055.1 Candidatus Bathyarchaeota archaeon | reverse complement strand
ACCACGAAAGTCGTAACTTCTCAATAACTCCGTGCAGGTTCACAGTCCATAGGATGTGCTGAGCTTACGAAGCGCATCCTATACCGGATCGAGCAATGCACGGAGTTATTGAGAAGCAACCTTTTTGAGGAAAGTTCTCAAAAAGCCCGTGCATTGGTTGAGTCTGTGCAGGGTTGTGAGTCTGCTTTTCAGGGCTGTATAAAACAGGGATGTTTTATCAGAGCTTACAGGGATGTATTCACGCGTCCCTGAAAGGCTGACTCCCAACCCTGCTTCCATTGAGATGTTACTTTTTGAGAAGTTAAGAATTTGATTCCTCAGAGATTAAATGCTGCACGGGCGTTATTTGTCGTGCAGAGCGCAACCGCTTCGGTGGATTCATCTCTTGCGCCGGCCAGCGCGGCAAGCACCTGCGGCAGGTATTGCGGAGAGTTCCTCTCTCCCCGGTGTGAGGCAACGGTCATGTCGGGGGCGTCGGTCTCGAGCAGCAGCGCTTCGGCAGGAAGATCATGCGCCAGCTGACGCAGCTTCCGGGATCGTTCGAATGTCAGCATGCCGCCAAATCCCAGCTTGAATCCCATCTCATAATAGTGCATTCCCTGTTGCAATGAACCGCTGAATGCGTGGATGCTTCCGCCAGAGATGCGATGTTTTCTCAGCAGCTTGATCACTTCATCATGCGACTTGCGGGCATGGATGATGACTGGAAGTTGTGCGTTTTTTGCGATCACAAGTTGTGCTTCGAACAGCTGTTGCTGTGTGTCGCGATCGAGTGACTTGATGGCGAAATCGAGTCCGATCTCGCCGATGGCAACAGGCCTGACGGTCTGTATCATTGCAGCAAGCTTGTCGAGATCCGCCTGTGTGTGCTGTTGCAGAAAAACGGGATGCAGTCCGAGGGCAGGGTAGAGGTCATGGTGCTCGCCGCATAGCTCCAGCAGCCGCTCCCAGCCTGATGACTCGATGGCCGGAATGATCTGTGCGATAACCCCTGCATGGCGGGCGTTGTGCAACACCTCGTCGCGATCCGGATTGAACGCATCGATGTCGAGATGGCAGTGGGTGTCGATGATCTTTGGTGTGGTTTTCATAATAGCAGATGATTTGAGAGCCTTGATTCAATCAACAACATCTCATCTCTTCCTACGGTCGAAATGACACATGATCCTGTATAGGATGTGCCGAGGCACGAGGCGCATCAATATCTGCGCCGTATTGATGCGCTTGACCTACATGTAGGCTAAGACCGCAAAGGTTTTTCTTGGCGAGCTTGGCGTCTCTGCGAGAGATAATGATCTCCTTCAAGCCACGTCAGTCTCAGACATAGTCTCGCCAGGTATCGTTTCTATACAGAGAAAGGATACTTGATCGGCTCATGGTGTTGGTAGCCGCTGACCTCGAAATCATCCAGCGTTACCCAGGTTTCGATATCCTCGAGGGTTTTTATCTCCGGGTTGATATGCAGCCGGGGCGGCGCATAGGGTGTGCGTTTGAGCTGCACGTCGCGCATCAACTCCAGCTGATCTTCGTAGATGTGGGCGTTGACGATCTTGTGGTAAGCCGTTCCAGGCAGTTTGCCGGTAATTTGCGCCATCAATTTGAGAAACGTAAATACCTGCACCTGATTGAAGTTTTGCCCAAGCGGCACATCGCAGGAGCGCTGAGAGGAGGTCAAATAGAGAGTCTCTCCCAGCAGAGAGAAGGTGTGGGTGTGCATGCAGGGTCTCAGGCAGCCCATGTGGAACTCACCCGGATTGTAGAAAGTGAGAATCTCTCCACGATCATCGATGCCGTTGCAGAGGTCATCCACGATCTTGCGCAGCTGATCGATGGCGCCGCCATCGGGCTTTTGCCAGCTCCGTCCCTGGACGCCGTAGACACGCCCCATGTCATCTTCTCCCTTGCGATAAGGGTTGTTCAGCCACTCCCTGTTTTCATTCGCGTTGGCATCCCAGGTTTTTGTTCCCAATGTTCGAAAGTCAGCGGCGCTGCTGTAACCACGCAGATAGCCGATCAACTCCGCGATGGCTGATTTCCAGTAGCTCTTGCGCGTGGTGACCAGGGGGAATTCGTTGCCGGCCACGTTGTATGTCAGATCCGCATTGATGACTGTCAGGCACCTCTTGCCGGTGCGTCTGTTTTCAATCCACTCACCTTCATGAATAATCCGTTCGCAGAGCTCAAGATAGTGTTTCATGCTGTTTCTCTGTGCCGAGAGTAGGCGAGAGCCATGAAGAGCAGGCCGATGAGAATCATCGGTGCAGTCAGCAGCATGCCGGTGGTGAGCCAGTCTCCGGCGAGGTAGCCGATATGAGCATCCGGCATGCGCACGAACTCGATGGCAAAGCGAAACGCACCATAGCCCAGCAGAAACAGTCCGGAGACAGCCATCAGCGGGCGCTGTTTGGATGAATAGAACCACAGAATCAGGAACAGCAGCACGCCTTCCAGGCCGGCCTCGTAGAGTTGGCTGGGATGCACAGGGACTGACAGAGATGGATCGATACCGCTGCCAACCCGCTGGCATAAATCACCAGCCTTGTCGCATGCAACCTGCATGCCGACCGGCAGCGAAGTCGGGCCGCCCCACAATTCTGCATTGATGAAGTTTGCGATGCGTCCGGAGAGCAGTCCGGCCGGGATCAGCGGGGCGACAAAATCCGAGACCTGGAAAAATGTGCGCTGCGTGCGTCTGCCATAGAGCCATAATGCCACAAAGACCCCCAGCATGCCGCCGTGGAAAGACATGCCGCCTTCCCAGATGCGGAATATCCTCAGAGGATCTTGTGCAATATCACCAAGCCCGTAGAAAAGAATGTAGCCGATGCGCCCGCCGGCAACCACGCCGAGCACGCCATAGAGCAGCAGGTCATCGATCTCGTCGGCCTTCCAGCCGAATTGCGGTTTGCTGCGGGCGCGGTACTTGCCGAGAGTCAGAAAAAGCAGGAAGGCGACCAGGTAGGTGATTCCGTACCAGTGGACTTCGAGTGGACCCAGGCTGAAGGCAATCGGGTCGATATCGGGAAAGGTGAGCATCTATAGCAAGTACTGGAGTAATTTTTCTATAGTTTAGTCGGAATAGAGTATTGCACTAAGACTTTTTTCAACCACGAAAGTCACGAAAAGCACGAAAATAGTAACTCTTTGATAACATGCGTAACTTCTCAATAATCCGGTGCGAATGCCGTCATTGCGAGGGAGCCAAAGCGACCGCGGCAATCTGCTTGAGATTCCCACGCTCCCGGGGACGGCGGTAACGAGGGGGTCCTGATGTGCTCCCGGTTTTCAGCAGGGAATAAAAAAGCAGCTCGAAAGCTGCTTTTGCCCTCACCCCAACCCTCGGCAAACTGCTCCTGCGTTGCTCTACCACCTACATCCATGTAGGCGTCTCCCGGTGGGAGAGGGTGTTGATTAGAGCTTCCTCAATAACCGCCTTTGCGGGTGCTTTTCGGCAGGCCGGCGATTTTGCGTCCCTGTTTGCTGGGCATGTTGGGGAAGAGTGTGTACATCTCTTTACTGCTGGGTTTTTTACCCCAGATTTTGCCCATGTCTTTGGCGATGGTGCGTTCGTTGGGTTCGGCGCCAGCGTTGTTGATATGCTGGTCGCGCAGGTAGTTGACTACGTCCCAGTGCTTGTCGGTCATCTCGACCTCGTCTGCTACAGCAATGACTGCTGCGACAGTTTTATCCCAGGCGGATGTATCGGCAAGATAACCGTTCGCGTCCGCTTCAATTGTTTTGCCGTCAACTTCATAAGCCATACTATTTTCTCCTGATGAACTAAAGACTACAAGACTACGAAAAATCTGCGCGTTATTCTACGCAAAAAAGTGTTGCAACGGAAATATCCCACTCGGGGTGGTGGAATCTTTGCGCCACTCCCGGGTTTGCACTCAGCAATTGTTGTGGGAGCGGTCATCTGACCGCGAAATGCACGGGGTTATTGAGAATTTACTCGTTCTCTATATTTTCCACGGCATCTATGCCCTTGTGCGGGATAAAGATACCGCAGCCCATATCCCGGCCTCTGCCGAGTCCATGGTGCTGCAGTTTGACAGACTCTTCTTTAGTCAGGTCGGCAAGCATCAGGCTGCGGGTCAGAATCTCACCATCCGGAGTGTGCAGCAGGGTGGTTTTACCGCACAGCGCCTTTTTGATGGTGATGCCGAGGGTTTCGAGCTCTGCCGCCATACGCTGCATGAAGCGGGTTTCGTCCTCACCCTCATCCCCGAGGCACTGAATGTAGCGGGAGTAGATGGTCCCCTGTTTGCTCAAGGGTTTGCTCTTCGCCTTGCCGATGACCAGCTTGCAGCCGTCGATATCAAGCGTTGCGCCATGCAGTCGCTGCTGAATCTGTGCGGCGCTCTCTTTGGGAACCCGAAGGGTCAATTTGGTGCGATGCGAGAGGATAAGGCGTTCGTCGGTGTTGAAATCGGGGCGCTCCCAGCCATGCGCCGAACTGGCAACATGAATGGTATGCACAGCGATGTCGATGTTATCGAATATTTCGGGAGCAGCATCCTTGAGTGCAGTGGCGAGCGCGTGAGCATGATCAACCGGGATCTCGCGGCAGCTTATGCTGAACAGCAGATCAACCACGTCGTCGGGTATTATCGTCTCCTTCGGCGGCGTGTCATCATTCCAATACATCTTCA
>JAIVTC010000040.1:0-2199 GCA_048629055.1 Candidatus Bathyarchaeota archaeon | reverse complement strand
TTCGCTTTATTTTCCTGGGCGATCGCCGTGCTAAGCAGCAGACAAGAGGTGAGCAGTACGGCAACCCATGTGGATGCGCGGTGTTTTGTGCTTATCATGATGGTCTTTCTCCTATTTTTCTTGCGTTCAATTTCATACAATCATGGCTGGAAGCGGGATAGTGGGTGTTGCACTTATTCATTAAATTCAAGACCTAAACAGTTTTATTTTGCAGCTTCGCGGTTAACGAGATAGGCAGTTCTGCGTATTTCAGTTCAGCAATACCTAAAAATAGCAGTAAACTCCAGGGAAATCTAGGATTTCGGATAAAGTTGTACGATTCTGCTCAATGAAAAATAGAATGGATATGGTCGACGCAGCCAAGATACGCCAATGACCGCTTGAAGTATGCTGCTGCCATTCGCCGCCACCCTCCAGATTTGCTCAGACCGCTGATTCAGCGATTGACTGGAGTTGCTCCAAAAGAGCCATTCGCTAGGGCAGTTACGAAATGTTGATGTTTTTATCTGCTATAGTAAAAAGTAATCAAGCTGCTTTCAAAATATGCCTACGGATACAAAGTCTAGACATCTTTGCGAACTTGATTGCAGGCACAACGCACAACCTGTACAGAGAAATATAATATGCCCGTAAGACTTTCGAAAAACCGGCATCTAATTTTTTCCGCCACACCAATATCAATTTCAGCCATAGCCTGCATCAGCCTCTTGATGACCGGAGGCATTCAAGCTGAGAATCTCACTATTGAGCCTGACACACGAACTGTTCCACTCTCTGGACAGTCAAATTTCCGTGACATCGGCGGCTATCAAACAACAGATGGCCGCACAGTCAAACGGGGCATTCTTTATCGCTCCGGTGAACTACACAAGCTGAGCGACGAGGATATCGACATCATCGAGGCTCTTGGCATTCGCACTGTTATCAATTTTCTGACCCCTGAAGAGATTGAAGCGCGGGGCGGTGATCGCCTCCCTGAAAATGTCAAAGAGGTGTCGCAACCTATTTCCGGTGGGATTGCCGGCGACCTGACAAAAGTTGTTGTAGAGGCGCGTGAAACAGGCGATTTCTCGCAGGTGCCTGTTGAACTAAACTCCGAGATTCACCGGCTTCTTATCGAAGACGGAGCACAGCAATATTCTGCCCTGATCAGGGAGATTCTCGACAGCAAGAATCTGCCTCTAGCATTTCACTGTTCGCATGGTGTGCATCGCACAGGCACAGCAACAGCCATCGTGCTCTCCCTGGCTGGCGTGCCTTGGGAGACCGTTCGTGAGGACTATCTGTTGTCCAACACAACCCGGGGAGAGGAGATCAATAAACGCCTGGGGCAGCTGCTCGATCTTGCAGCCAAAACCCAGGGAATCCCCCCCGGCGATGTAGACACCACCAACATGAAGGCCTTTTATCTCCTCGACGGATCCTATATCGATGCAAGTCTTGATGAGATGAAGGCTAAGTATGGCTCAGTTGAAAAATATGCCCGGCAGCGACTGGGACTAAACAATGAAGAGATTGCACAACTTCGGGAGCTGCTGCTTGAATAAGCAGAGTCCATCGCCGATGGGCTAGATATATTTCAGTTCTCAAACCAAAACCGTACAGCAAACACCACGACATGAGGAAATAACCAAATGGCAACAAAATTCAACCACTGCAGCACCTTGCTGCTCAGTGCAGCCTGTCTGCTGGGAGCCTCCTGGCAGACGCAGGCAGCAGGCATTATTCACGACGCCGAGTATTCCATTCTGGAAGCCCAGAATGGCAAGGCATGGGCTGCTGATGATAAGACGATCGACGAGAAGCTGGGCGGGATTCGCAACAAAAACGGCGGCAAGCCGCCCAACATTATCTACATCCTGCTTGATGATGCGGGTTTTGGCGAAATCGGTATGGACGAGCTAAGCGTTATTCGTGGTTACAAGACGCCCAACATGACGGCGCTGGCCAAACAAGGACTTAGTCTGCAACGCATGTACACTGAGCCTTCGTGTACTCCTACCCGTGTGGCAATGATGACCGGACGCTATCCAACGCGTACCGGATTAACCGAAGCCAAGGCAACCCTCGCCGGTGATGGCCTGGCGGCCGAAGAGGTCACTCTTGCCGAAGTGCTCCGGGATGCCGGCTATTACACGTCTCATGTGGGCAAGTGGCACATGGGTGACATCGCGCAGGCCTATGCCAGCAACCAGGGTT
>JAIVTC010000039.1:0-7787 GCA_048629055.1 Candidatus Bathyarchaeota archaeon | reverse complement strand
GGATGAGACCCCAGAGTGTTTTCCACAACGACTCCCAGGGAAGGGTTGTACTCGCCATGAAGGTATAAAAGCGCTGGCTTTTGATATCCATACCAAACAAGGTCTGCAAGGCGCGCAGCAGGTTGGAAGTCATTGACGAGGTGAATGGAATGATGACTGCCAGGAGCGTATAGATAAACCAGACCTGGCGCTTTTGTCCTTGAGGGGTATTGGAAAATGCCTGCTGGAGAGGAGGGAGTAAATCGCGTAGAATAAACATCAGACAGAGGACTCCTTTTTTTAATAATTTCAGTACTTTGCACCTGAAATTATATCAAAATAGAAGCCCTCTGTTTATCGTTTATCCTATTGATTATAAAAGAAATATTTGGGTTTCTGGCAGGATGTTTGGCATGAAAAATGCAAATTTCCTGCTGATGACCATATAAATATTACTAATAAGGACCCGGGAATTTCGCAGCCACAGAAAACGACTCAAAATTTCTAGGAAACTTCAGATTCCAATATCTCTGTGCTTAAACTCAAACAAAGATGGGTTAAGAATTTGCTTCAATCTCCGGCAAGGTCTTGCCGGGGTTCAGGATATTGTTGGGATCGAACTGGCGTTTGATTTGATGCATTAACTGCAGCGCCGCCGGATCAAGTTCGCGTGCGATATCATCCCGTTTTACAAGCCCTACACCATGTTCGCCGGAGAGGGTTCCCTGCAATTCCAGCACCAGTGAGAAGACGTCTGAGAGGCAGGCCTCGGCGCGCACAGTCTCCCCGGGGTCATCCGGATTCGTCAGCAGGTTGACGTGGATGTTGCCGTTTCCTGCATGCCCGAAATTGACGATTTGTATGCGGTGCTGCAGCGAGAGTTTTTCCAATCCTTCGATCAGTCGCGGCAGTTGTGAGATTGGAACTGCGACATCCTCGTTGATTTTTTTTGGCGCGATATTACGCAGTGCCGGAGAGAGCGCCTTGCGTGTTTTCCACAGCTGATCCACCTCCTGTTGTGAGCCGGCGATGCGGATTTCGGTACAGCCATCGACTCTGGCGGCGGCGGCTATCTGTGCAGCGGCCTCATCGATGGCGTGTTCCATGGCGTCGACCTCAATCATCAGCATAGCGCCGACATTGGCATCAAGTTGCAGATCCGAGAAATGGCGCACCATTTGCAATGCGGAATGATCCATGAATTCCAGCGCGCAGGGCGTCACCGGCTGCGACATGATTGCGGCTACGGCATGCGCAGCTGCGTGGATGTCACGGTAGCTGGCGCGCATGGTGCGCCTGCTTTCAGCCTGTGGTGTGAGTTTCAGGGTGGCCTGTGTAATCACCGCCAGGGTTCCCTCCGAGCCGATCAACAGGCGTGTCAAATCATAGCCGACCACGCCCTTGGTGGTCAGGGTTCCAGTGTGAAAACTCCTCGCATCTCCGCTTACTGCTTTCAGGGCCAGAGTGTTTTCTCTCGGGGTTCCGTATTTCACGGCCCTGGGGCCGGCTGAGTTGTAGGCGAGGTTTCCCCCGATGGTGCAGATTGCAGCACTGGTCGGGTCGGGCGGCCAAAAGAATCCATGTTGCGCCGCGGCTTGCTGCAGCGCGGCGTTGGTGACGCCGGGCTGAACAGTGGCAGTACGGTTGACCGGGTCGATGCCGATGATCTCCCGCATGCGTTCGAATGAGAGCACAACGGCATGCTGCAGTGGAACCGTCGCTCCGGTTGTCCCCGTGCCGCTGCCGCGGCATACCAGTGGAACCCCGGCTTGATTGCAGACTCCGATGATCTCCCGGATCTGCAGGTGCGAAGATGCGAATACAACTGCTCCGGGCTGTGCCTGTAAACGGCTGTTGTCATAGCCGTAGGGCCAGCAATCGGACGCTTCAGTCAACAGGCTGTCACTGCCTGCTGCTGCAGCGAGCTTGCGGAGAAAGGATGTTGAGGTTTTTTTGTTGCCGATAGCAGTCACTCTTCAAGATATTCAAAGATCTCAATGACCTTTTTTACGCCGCTGATGCCGCGCACATGTTCGATGACAGCAGGCCCCTCTTCAGGAGTCACCAGGCCAAGCAGATAGACATTTCCCAGGGTGGTGGAGACTTTGACCCGGGTCGGGTTAAATCCCTTGATGCTGATCTGCCACAGTGATCCTTTGATTTTACTGGTCAGGGCTGAATCCTTGCTGATATCCAGGTTGTCAGCCCGCGGTCTTACTTCAACTTCGTTGTAGATAGATTTGAGTTTTGGCTGGCGGCTGACCAGATGTGCAAATTTATCCGCCAGTTCCCTGCTCTCTGCCTGTCCGAAAATCAATACACGGCGGTTAAAACTGGTGACATGTATGCGTGAATGTTCGGAGATTTCAGGATGCTTGCTTAGCGTAGCCCTTGCGCGCAGTTTGATCTCCTGATCATCCATGACGGTGGCGGTGGTGCGCCGGTCGTACATGGTTGAAGCAACTGTTGCGGTGGTTGCGACCACAGCGGCAGTACAGCCTCCCAGCAGTGGAAGCGTGATGAGTCCGCTAAGGCAGATAGTCAGCAGACGTCTATGCGACTGCTTCAAAGGCATTTTGAATCCACTCGATTTTTACTTGCGGTTGGGAGACGATGGCAACAACGTCAAAGCGGCAGGGAGTGTTATGCCCCTGTTGTTGCAGATAAAAATTTGCGGTTCGCGTCAAGCGGCTCTGCTTGGTGCGGCTGATGGTTGCTGCCGGGGTTCCGTAATTGCTGTTTTTTCGGTAGCGAACCTCAACAAAAACGAGGTGTTTATTGTGCCTCATGATGAGGTCAATCTCTCCCATGCGGCACAGAAAGTTGCGTGTGATCAGCTTGAGTCCCTGCGATTTCAGATAATCAAGCGCATACTGCTCGGCCCGCCCGCCTCTCTCCCTGCTGCTCACCCCGGGGGATTTTCTAGGAGCTGCGAGGCTGGTGTTGGGTTAGAGTGCCGTTATGATAATGGAGCCACAACATATTGCGTCTGACGACGCCATTACTGTCGAGGCTCAGATCGCCGGTCGCTCCTTTGATCACTTTTCCCCTGCTGATATCTCCTGCGTTCAGAGCCAGCAGCATTGCATCAATGCCGAAAGCATAAAATTTTGCCAGGCCGGGATTAATGGCGCCGCCTGATTCAAGCTCCTGGTAAGAGGGAATGGAGGCTGGCGTTGCTCCAGGCACCGTCCAGCGCAATACCGGGATCCAGACATTCTCGAAGTCAGAATCCTTGCGTCCATAAAGACGCCTGTCATAGGCGGTCGAGGATGCGTAAACAGCAGGATTTTGGTTGCCTGCGAACAGCAGTTGCGCACGAATTTGGCGTGCCTTGCTGGGCTTGGCAACGATAAACACGGCATCCGACGGGTTTTTCATCAGCTCTTTGACCTTGCTGCTGAAATCATTAGTGTTCTGCGCATAACGCACATTGCCGGCAACTGTTCCCCCCAGGGCCTGCCAGTGCTTGCGAAATCCTTTTTCGTAACGGCTTCCCCAACTTGTGTTTGGATAGATGATGGATGTTGTGCGATGGCCGTCTCTCCAGGCTTTCTCTGCGATCATCTCCCCCTCTGCTACGGGGGAGAGGCCAAATTGATAGACTCCCTTTGGAGAGTAATCACTCACCTGGTTGAGCGTGATGGTGGTGGAGTTGGGTTTGCCTTTGGAGACAACATGTTGTACTGAAGCCTTGCTGAGAGGTCCGATGATCATGGCAGCCGAATCAGCCTGCCCAATGGCGCCGGCGAGTTTGCCGTCGCTGCTGTCGATATAGCGTAGTGTCGGACGTTTCCCCTCGGGCTGACGCGCATGCACTGACTCCATTCCCTGACGAACAGCGTTGGCTGCATTGGCATAGACTCCGGAAGAGGGGAGTAGAACAGCGATTTCACCAGTCGTTATATTCGATGTGGTGGCCGCTTCGTTGGCAATGCCCATCCTGATACGCGAAGCGGAAGCCGTATCTCCTGCTCTCTCGTAATAGTTCAGGGCTTTCTCCAGGTAGGTACGCCGCTGACTGCCTTTGTTTGAGCGCGCCAGGTTCTCATACAAGTAGGCGGCGCCAGCGTAGTCTCCCTTGTTCGCCAATGTTTCGGCGCGATCTGAACGGGCTTGATTGACGCCGAATCCAAAGGTATCCAGGCCCATGGAGGTACATCCTGACATGGCGAGGGAGAAGGCAAGAGCAACAGCAGGGAAAAGCTTTTTAAGTGGTAGCATAGTATCAACACCTGAATAGATTAAAATATTGTTGCAAGTATCGGGAGTGAAGGGCAAGATGTCAATGCAAACAGGCAGGCTATATGTTGTTGCCACCCCTATCGGTAATCTCGGGGATATTACCCGGCGCGCTGTCGAGGTGTTGAAGCGGGTTGATTTGATCGCCGCCGAAGATACACGCCACACTGCAGGATTGCTCTCTCATCTGGGGATTGGCACCAAAACCCTCTCTTTTCATGAGCATAATGAGCATCAACGATCACAGCAACTGGTCGAGTTATTGCTTGCCGGACAAGAGATAGCCCTGGTGAGTGATGCGGGGACCCCTCTGATTTGTGATCCCGGTTATCGCATTGTCTGCGCATGCCGGGAGAGGGGCGTGGATGTCATCCCGCTGCCGGGAGCAAGTGCTGTGATTGCCGCATTGTCGGTGTCAGGGTTGCCGACTGACAGGTTTCTGTTTGAAGGCTTCCTGCCTCGCGCACAGATAAAACGCCGCAAGCGGCTGCAGCAGTTGAGCGATTTTCCATCGACGCTGGTCTTTTATGAATCATCTCACCGCATTTTGCACTGTTTGGAGGATATGCTGCCGCTGTTTGGCGAAGATCGCCGTGTGGTGGTTGCGCGTGAACTGACCAAGCAATATGAAACCATTATCGATCAGCCGCTTGGACTATTGCTGCAAACAGTGGCCGCCGATACGAATCAGCAACGCGGTGAATTCGTGGTCATGGTTGCTGCGAGTGAGAGTTCGGCGATGCAGAAAGGCCCTGTTGAGAGAGTGTTGCAGGTGCTTGTTGAGGAGATGCCACCCAACCAGGCAGCGAGAATCGCTGCACGCATCAGTGGCCGGCCAAAGCGCGAGCTTTACCAACTGCTGTTGAAGTTGAAATAGAGAAGTCTGGCCATTCCTTTGCATCCATGTGCGGCAGATGCTATATACCAGCCTCCTAGATGGCTGTGTCTACGGTGTTTTCCGGTAGGTATCCTGATAACAGCGATACTCCCTCATGTGTTGGATAGTTGCAACGCCTGTGAAGGTTGAGAGTAGAATGTCTGCTGGGTAATAAACTGGCGTGTCAAAATGAATAAATTACTGAGTACTATCAAATCCAGATTTTTTCACTGTGAGCATAAGGCGAAGTGTTCGAATATGAATGGTTCACTAGCCGAACGCGTAGCAGTGCTGATGAAAATCGGTAGTGTTGCTCTCGCAAAACAGCAACAGCCGCAAGAAAATAATGCAGAGATGGGTGCTTATCTGACAATGTTCGACTCTCTCTATGCGGAGTTCACGGAGATTATGGAGGGCAGGGAGCAGAACATCATGAAGTGTCCCTTGAGTGATGAGCTCAAGGTGTCGCTTACACAACTTCGTTATGTCGTTGTCTCGCTGCAGCGGGATGTTGTTTCATTCGATCCGATTATTGGCGTCCTGGGAAGTGGAGCAGTCCATGATTCTCCACCTGCATAGCATCAAACGATGTACAGATTATTTTGAGAACTTAGTCGTTGTCCAAAAATAACACCTTTTTCGGAAAATTATATAATGTTTAAATCTCAGTCCACAGCTATCCAGATTGCCTCTCTGACCGATGTCAGAGGAGATGGAATGGATGCCCGTGTCGTTGATGAGTATACCAATGACAATCCTCTCATCAAAATCGGTAGTGAGGAGATTCTGGCTGGCCACCTGGGGTCGTATGTGGCGATCCGCCAGGCTGATATCAGTATCCTGGCGCTGGTTCACAAGATGTGGGAGAAGGATCGTTTGGATCGCAATGGAGGGAGTTATACGGCCCGGTATATCTCCTTGATTCCGGTCGGTGAAATTCAGGAGGATGGCACGTTTATCCGTGGCGTCAGGCATTATCCGACACCGGGGGCGAAAGTTTATGCCGTTGGTTTCGATGAGATCAATGCGATTTTTTCAACATTCAGAAAGTATGAATTCTATATTGGTCAACTGGCGGCAAAAAAAGATTACCATGTCAGCCTCGATCCTCGCGCACTGTTTGGCCGTCATTTTGCGATCATTGGCCAATCCGGCTCCGGAAAATCCTGGACGGTAACCAGCCTGCTTCAACATACGCTCAAGGCTATGCCAAAATCCCATATGATCATCCTGGATCTGCATGGGGAGTATTGCTGGGAAGACGAGCAGGGAGTCAGGCAGACGGCTTTCGCCGAAGGCAAAGTCAATTATGTCGATGCCCTCGATCTTGAAATGCCTTACTGGATGATGAGTTATGCAGAGCTCATCGACCTGTTTATCGATCGGTCGGATCCCGGCGCATCGACGCAAATGGCATTTATGCGCCAGGTTCTGCAAACACTCAGGGCTAAAGAGGCGAAAGCCATTGGTTTGAAGGGGGTGTCTGTCGATACCCCGATCTACTTTTCCCTGGCTGATCTCTATCAACTCTTCAAGAGCGCCAACGGAGAGAGGAAGGAGTTCGGCAAGGTCAAGGGGGCATTGTTTGGCGAATTTGATGAACTGCTGGTTAGAATGGAGAGCCGCTTCAATGATGTCCGCTATGATTTTCTACTCAAGCCTAAAAAACGCACCAGTTCTGCCAGCTTGAGTGAACTGATGCGTGATTTCATCGGCCTGGGCAGCAACAAGGCGAATATCACCATTATTGATTTAAGTTCTGTGCCGACCGATATTCGCCCGGCAATTTCAGCGCAAGTGGGGCGCCTGGCTTATGAGTTCAACTACTGGAACCCGAGACGCCATGATTTTCCCATCACGCTGATCTGTGAAGAGGCGCATGCCTATATTCCCCGGGAGAAAGGTGGACAGTTTGAGGGAACCAAAAAAATGATGGAGAGGATTGCCAAGGAGGGACGTAAATATGGTGTCTCCATCGGGGTGGTCAGCCAGCGTCCGACCGAACTCTCCGAAACCATGCTTTCCCAGTGCAGCACATTTATTTGTCTGCGCACTACCAACCCCGATGACCAGGAGTATATACGTGCAATGGTGCCGGAAGCCGAAGGCGATTTGACGGATATGCTGGCCTCCCTGGGGCGGGGAGAGGCGCTGGTGCTGGGTGAGGCGGCTCCTATGCCGACGCGTATTCAGGTCTACCGGCCCGATCCGCCACCCAGAAATACCGATGTGGACTATTTTACCAGTTGGCGCGAGGGTCCCGATGATCTGGATGTAGAGGGCATAGTCAATTTGTGGCGCACACAAACGCACAAGTAGAAAGAAAGTTTGCAGGAAAACAAAGTTTGCAGTTGGCAGTTTGCCGTAGGCAGGGTTGGACTGAGGGACGAAGCCCACCAAGAAACCTAAAACCTAAAACCTCACTAACTTTCCCCTTGATTTTTGATCCCTCAGCAGTTATTTTCTAGGTGGGAGTCGGCCGGTTAATCGCTGTCAGTTTACTGATGGAGGAAAGTCCGGGCTCCATAGGACAGAGTGCCAGGTAACGACTGGGCGGAGTGATCCGACGGCAAGTGCAGCAGAAAATATACCGCCTAAGCAGTCTGTGACTGCCGGTAAGGTTGAAATGGTGCGGTAAGAGCGCACCGCGCTGCTGGCAACAGCAGTGGCATGGTAAACCCCACTCGGA
>JAIVTC010000038.1:0-5883 GCA_048629055.1 Candidatus Bathyarchaeota archaeon | reverse complement strand
GCCGCGCTGCGCTCGCAATGACGGCTACTGGCGGTGCAATGCGCTCCGCTTATTGACACCCTACGCTCGCAATGACGTGAAACGTTGTCATTGCGAGGAGGCCCAGCCGACGCGGCAATCTGGTCTGGAGTTTGCCGCGCTGCGCTTGCAATGACGAGTGAATCGGAATCTCTGAGTTAATTATGTCTAACAAACAATCTGCTTTTCGCAGTCCCTGGATCATTGGCTGGCTGGCATTGCTGCTGGCGGTGCTGGCAATCAATATGACATTCGTCTTTCTTGCAGTGAAGACACCCCCCGGTCTGGTGGTGGATGATGCCTATGAGCGTGGCAAGGACTATCATGACAATATCCTCAAACGTCAAGCGGAGAAGCCGAAGTGGAAGACGCAAGTGGAGTTTGCAGGCGCAAAGAACTTCATGGGCGATTTGAAAATCCCCGCTTACAACAAGCCTGTGAAGCTGGACTACAAGGTCACCGATGAACAGGGCGAGCCGGTTGAGCCTCACAGCGTCACCTTTTACGCCTACCGGAACTCGGATGCCAAACAGGATTTTTCAGTGGTGATGACAAAGGTGGAACCCGGGCATTACCAGGCGGAAATCACTTTCCCGCTCAAGGGCGTGTGGGATACCTATGTCGCGGCAACCACAGGTGTCGGTAATATCGAGCACAACACGGTGCAAAACATATTTGCCGAAGAGTAGTGGCGAAAGAGGGAACTCCTCAATAAACGGGTACTGTGTTTCCGATTGTGTAGGATGTGCTGAGGAACGAAGCGCATCGATCGCGGATTCACTCGACAGATGCGCTTCGCAAGCTCAGCACATCCTACGTGCTTTTTTGCATGCATGGAAGTATTGAGATGTTTCAAGAAGAGTCCGATCAATGTTTTCACTGTTCACTGCCTATCCCCGCTGGAGAGCGGGTGATGGCAGAGGTCGATGGCGCTCAACGCCACTTCTGCTGCCACGGCTGCAAGGCGGTGTGCGAAACCATCTTTGCTGCAGGGCTTGACGGATTCTACAGGCGCACCCCCGAAGGCGTGCAATTGGCGCCGCCGCCCGAACCTCCCAAAGATCTGGCTCTCTATGATATCGACGAGGTGCAGGGCGAATTTGTCGACTCACTCGGAGAGCAGCGTGATATTCATCTGCTGGTCGAGGGGATTCACTGCGCAGCCTGCATCTGGCTGATCGAGCACAGCCTGCGTGCGATGCCCGGCATAGTCGAGGCGCACGCCAACCTCACTGCAAGGCGACTGCATCTCAAGTGGGACAACAGCGTCATCAAGCTGTCGCGGATTCTTCAACGTCTGGGGGAGATCGGCTATGCGGCTGTTCCCTACGATCCGGAGACGGCCGAAGGCAGCCTGAACAGGAGCAACCGCCAGTTGCTCTACCGCATGGCCTTTGCCGGTTTTGCCATGATGAACCTGATGTGGATCTCCATCGCGCTCTATTCCGGCGCTGACAAGGGGGAGTTCCGCACCATGTTCCACTGGGTTGGCTTCGCCCTGGCCACACCGACGCTGCTTTATTCAGGTTGGCCTTTTTTCAGAGGAGCGTGGAGCGGCTTGCGCCATTTTCATCTGGGCATGGATCTGCCAATTGCTATCGGCGCAGCCATCACCTATCTCTACTCACTCTATGTGACGATCTCGGGTGATCCCGCCGGAGATGTCTACTACGACACCGTGGTCAACTTCCTGTTTGTCATCCTGGTCGGGCGCTATCTCGAGGCGATCTCCAAGCGCCAGGCTGTCGCTTCCACGCAGAGGCTGCTGGATCTGCAGCCCAGGGTCGCCACGGTGATTCGTGATGCAGAGGAGCACATCGTGCCGATCCGCACGGTCAAAATTGATGATGAGGTGCTGGTCAAACCGGGAGAGCGAATACCGGTCGACGGCGTGGTCATACAGGGCAGCAGCAGCGTCGATGAAGCGATGCTCAGCGGCGAGTCGCAACCGCTCAGCAAACGTCCGGGTGATCAACTCTCTGCAGGAACCATCAACATCCAGGGGGTGCTGCACCTGCGTGTCGAGAGTCTGCTCAAGGATACCGCGCTGGGGCGTATTATTCGCCTGGTCGAGGAGGCGCAGGCCAGCAAGGCGCCGATTCAGTGTATTGCCGACCGGATCGTGCCGTGGTTTGTTGCTATTACCCTGGGTGTCGCTACGGCGACTTTTTTCCTGTGGCTGCAAACGGATTTCGACAAGGCGCTGATGGCGGCGACTGCTGTATTGATTATCACCTGTCCCTGCGCCTTTGGACTGGCGACTCCGATGGCTATCGCCGTTGCCTCCGGCTTGGGGGCGCGTTACGGCATCCTGGTGCGCAACGGCGAGGTGCTGGAGCGCTTTTCTGCGATCGATCATATTGTTTTTGACAAGACAGGCACCCTCACCACAGGGGTGATGAGTGTTACTGCGGTTTATATGAACGACAGCGAGTGGAGCGCCGGTGAGGAGATGCCTGCCGCGATCAAACAGCTGTTGTCCCGGGTGGCTGCAGTCGAGCGCTATTCGGAACATCCGCTGGCGACGGCAATTCTCAAGGCGGCTGGCGGAAACCGCCTTGACATCGACAAACAGAGCTTCATCAATCAGCCCGGTTTCGGAGTCGGTGGCATAGTTTCCGGTCAACAACTCTATGCAGGTACAGCCGCCTGGATACAGCGCAATGGTGTTAAATCAGCTCCAGCCCTGCAAAAAATTGCAGTGGAACTCGATCAGCAGGGCGCCAGTTCACTGCGGATTGCTGTCGATGGGGTTGAAATTGCGCTGATTGCCGTCGAGGATCCGCTGCGCGAGGATGCGCATGCGCTGATTACACGTCTTAAAAATGATGGTATTCGTGTGACCCTGCTCAGTGGCGACAGGCAGAAGACGGCGGAGGCAATCGCGCAACGTCTTGGCGGTGGTATGGATGTCATCGCAGAGGTGTTGCCCGAGGAGAAAGACCGGGTGATAGCTCAGCTGCAGGCGGATGGTGAGCTTGTGGCGATGGTCGGCGACGGCGTTAATGACGCCCCGGCGCTGGTGCGTGCGGATGTCGGTATCGCACTGGGATCCGGCACCGATGTCTCCATTGCCAGCGCCGATATCGTCCTCATGAGCAACGAACTCGAGAAGGTGGCGTTGGCGTCAGCGCTGTCGCGCCGCACCCTGCGCACCATTCGTCAGAACATCGGCATCTCGATCGCCTATAATATCATCATGGTGCCGCTGGCGGTTGCGGCTCTGGTGACTCCGCTGGTTGCGGCCATCTCCATGCCCGTCAGCTCGCTGCTGGTGATTGGCAACGCCGCGCGGATTCGTACACTATTTCGTAAGGGATGAGGCAGAAATTAAAATACCAGGATGTGCAGAATTTTTGTTCGTGGTTTTTGTTGCCACGTCGGGCGCATAGTGAACTATGTAACCAAAGTGACGGCGAAAAGCACGGGCAAAAAGGCAAGCGAAATTGGTATTTTAATAAATGCCTCATCCCTAACCATTGAACGAGAGTTGAATAATGGAAGTTATCTACGGTTTGATCCCTTTTATGATAATCCTCGGCCTGGGAGCCGTGGCGCTGCTCTTCTGGGCGGCCCGCAATGGCCAGTTTGACGATATGGAGGGCGAGGCGCACCGCATCCTCATGGATGAAGACCTGGAGCCGGAAAAAAAACAGCAGCCTGAGAAGGAGAAGGAGAAAAAAGCTTCTTAACCACGGACAACACGGAATTTGCATGGTTTGCTTTTCTGTTGCTTACCGGTATCTCGCGGTCAGAAGACCGCTCCCACGTCCGGGTGCGGTTTTGTTTGTAGGAGCGGCCTTCCGGCCGCGATAGGATCACTTCTTTTTTTTACGTGGATTTGCCGCAATGATGACTGCCACGACCAATAGAGCAATCAATCCAAGTTCAATAAAAATAGCCATCATGGTGACTCACCTCAGTTAGATTTTAATACATGCCTGATCCTTGCAGGCTGTCTCCCTCTCACATTGGGAGAGGGTTGGGGTGAGGTGGGCAAGAGAAGATGTCATGACACTAATTCTGCAATCTGTGATCACCTGCCCTGAGTGCGGTGTTTCACGAGAAGAGACAATGCCGACAGATGCCTGCCAGTGGTATTACGAGTGTACAGCCTGTGGCGCATTGCTGAGGCCGAAGAGGGGCGACTGCTGTGTGTTTTGCTCGTATGGCACAGTGCCTTGTCCACCAGTCCAGCAGCATGGCAAGGGATGTTGTAGCTAATGGGGGCGGTTTAAAAATTCTCGGTTGACTCGAAAAGGCCGACTCGCAGGTTTTTTGCAAGATAGATTTCACGGCCATCCACTTCGATACGTCCATCGGCAATGCCGAGCACCAGTTTTTGCGCCAGCACGCGCCTGATATCGATGCGGTAGGTCACGATCTTTGCAGTGGGCAGGATCTGCCCCTTGAATTTGACATCACCAACACCAAGTGCGCGCCCATGTCCGGGGTGTCCGCTCCAGCCAAGAAAGAATCCCAGCAGTTGCCACATGGCATCCAGGCCGAGACAGCCGGGCATTACCGGGTCGCCGGGAAAGTGACACTCAAAAAACCATAGATCCGGATTGATATCCAGCTCGGCGACAATTTCGCCTTTGCCATATTCCCCGCCTTCATTGGTGATGAGGTTGATGCGATCGAGCATCAGCATATTGCCGATGGGGAGCTGGGCGTTTCCCTGGCCAAAGAGTTCGCCATGGCCGCATTGCAGGAGTTCATCTCTATTGTAGCTGGATTGATTTTTCATTCAGGTTGTTTCCTGCAGTTTTTGAGTAAGAAAATCGACGATCTCGCCGACGGGGATCATGCTGTTATCACTATCGGTGCGCGCACGGTATTCAACCATGCCTTCATCCAGCGAGCGCTCGCCGATGACAATGCGATGCGGGATACCGATGAGCTCCATGTCGGCGAACATGATGCCAGCTCTGGTATTGCGGTCATCGAGCAGCACCTCGATACCTGCATCGCTGAGCTGCCGGTAAATCTTTTCGACACTCTCCCTGACCTTGTCGGATTTGTCCATGCGCATGGGCAGCAGGGCGACATGGAAGGGGGCGATCGATACAGGCCAGATAATGCCCTTGTCATCATGGTGCTGCTCGATGGAGGCAGCAACCACACGGGAGACGCCAATGCCGTAGCAACCCATGGTCATGGTGGCGCCGCGGCCGCTCTCGTCCAGCACCTCGGCTTTCAGGGCCTTTGCGTATTTCTCGCCGAGCTGAAAGATATGGCCAACTTCGATGCCGCGGGCGATGGTGAGTGTTCCTTTGCCGTCAGGACTGGGGTCGCCTTCAACCACATTGCGGATATCGGCAACCTCCGGCAGCGGCAGATCGCGCTCCCAGTTGATGCCGAAGTAGTGTTTTCCGTCTTCATTGGCGCCGGCGCTGAAATCAGCAATCACAGCGGCACTGCGGTCTGCGATGCAGGGAATCTGCAGATTCAACGGTCCGAGGGAACCCGGGCCGGCGCCTATGGCATCGCGTATCTCTTCATCGGTCGCAAAGCAGAGCGGCGCTGCAACCTGTGGCAGCTTCTCTGCCTTGATTTCGTTGAGTTCGTGGTCGCCGCGCAGCAGCAGTGCGACAAAATTCGCATCGGTTTCATCCGAAGCCGCAACAATGAGAGTTTTGACGGTTTTCTCGATCGCCTGATCGAATTGCGACACCAGTTCATTGATGGTTTTTGCATCCGGTGTGTCGACGATGCGCAGCTCCTCGGAAGGGTCAGGGCGTTCACTGCTCTCTGCTACGGCCTCCGCTTTCTCGACATTGGCGGCATAGTCGCTGCCGGTGGAGAAGGCGATGGCATCTTCGCCGGAGTCAGCCAGCACATGAAATTCATGCGAGGCATTGC
>JAIVTC010000037.1:0-2800 GCA_048629055.1 Candidatus Bathyarchaeota archaeon | reverse complement strand
GAACCTGCCCGAGGCGTTGTTCAGCGCCATCTGCCAGGGTGAACTCTCTTCCTGGGCGGCCAGCCGGGTGCTGGCGCCGTTGGCGCGCGCCAATAACGACCATGCTATGACGTTGCTGACGTCCCTGCAGCACGAACCGCTCTCGACCCGTGAGTTGCACACCTGGTATCAACACTATCAAAAGGCCAACCGTCTGAAACGCCAACGCATGCTGGATCAGCCGCGGCTGTTTTGTGAGGCCCTGCAGGCAAAAACCCGGGAGCAACAGGCTGTGGTACTGCGCGCAGGACCCGAAGGCGCCTGGCTGGCGGAGTTGAAACGGGTGCGTTATCGCCTGCGGGGATTGCAACAACAGTTGCCATTGGTGTTTGCCGACATCCCGGAGTCTGCGCCCTTACAACGGGTTTGGACGGAGACCAAAACACTTTTTTATGATTTAGACGCCACACTGGCGAGGATGACCCAACATGATCACTCCGGAAATCCGGCAGGCGATTCTTGCCCTGCATCACAAGAAGACAGCTGTACGCAAGATCGCCCGGCTGTTGAAGATCTCACGCAACACCGTGCGCGAGGCGATTCGCCAGCCATCAGCCAGGGAGCCACAGGAACCGCAGATGCCGGACCATCTCCTGGCGCCAATCCAGACCGCCTTTGTGCGCTGTGAAGGCAATGTGGTGCGGGTGCAGGAGGTGCTCGAGGAAGATCACGGGATTCAGATCCCCTACAGCACCTTGACCCGCTGGGTGCGGGAGGCCGACTGGCGCGCACCCAAACAGCGCTCCGGACGCTATCACTTTGCCATGGGTGAGGAGATGCAGTTCGATACCTCGCCGCATCGCTTCAAGTTGGGTGACACACCCATCAAAGCCCAATGCGCCTCCCTGGTACTGGCCTATTCACGACGCATCTTCGTGCGCTACTTCCCCTGTTTTACCCGCTTCGAGGCCAAGGCCTTTCTGCACGAGGCGCTTCTCTTCATGGATGGCAGCGCAGGTCGCTGCATGATCGACAACACCAATGTGGTGGTCTTGTCCGGCAGTGGCAAGGATGCAGTGATCACCCCGGAGATGGTCGCCTTCGGGCAGATCTTCGGCTTTGAATTTATCGCGCACGCCATCGGCCACGCCAATCGCAGCGCCAGGGTCGAGCGCCCGTTTTACTACGTCGAAACAAACTTTCTCCCGGGTCGCCAGTTTAATGACTGGGATGACCTGAATGCCCAGGCTCGGAGTTGGTGTGAACAGATTGCCAATCAAAAACCCAAGCGCTCTCTCGGCATGTCGCCGGAGGCGGCCTATGTGTTGGAGAAACCCGCACTGCTGCCAATGCCTGCGCATTTGCCGCCGGTCTACCAGGCCTATACCCGCATCGTTGATGTCGAGGGCTATGTTCATCTGGAGACCAATCGCTATTCCGTGCCCGAGCGGCTGATTGGAAAGGAAGTCGAGGTGTACAAATATCCAGTAGATGTGAAGGTGCTATTTCGTCATCGCGAGGTGGCGCAGCATCCCCGCTTCGTCGGCAAGCGGCATAAGCAAAATACCCTCAAGGCGCATCATAGAGCCAGACGACGCCAAGTCTATCAGGAGCCTTGCGAGGAAGAGCGGCAGTTGCGCGGGGAGTCGGAGCTGTTGAACCGCTATGTAGCCGAACTCAAGAAACGCAGCCCCGGGCGCGGGGTATCGCGCTTACGCCGTTTGTTGCTGATGCGCCGCACCTATCCAAAAGAAGCCTTTCTTGGGGCCGTTGAAACGGCCTTGCAATATGGTTTGTATGACCTGGCGCGTTTGGAACACCTCATCCTCGAACGGGTGGCCGGTGACTTCTTTCAAATCACCCCGGATGACGAGACTGAATTTTAACCTCCTTTTATCCACAGACAGGGAGAGAACCTATGCGTAAAAAACTCCGTGAAATCCTGCAGGAGCTGCGCCTTGCAGGCATGCTGGATTGCCTTGATAAAGAGCTGGATCGCGCTGAGAAAGAGGCGGCTCCAGTGACCGAGGTTCTCTACCGTCTGGCGCTGGAAGAGCGCCGGGTGCGCCAGGAGAAAAGCCTGGCCAATCGCCTGAAACTGGCGCGCATGCCCTGGGACTGGACCCTGTCGAGCTTTCCCTTCAACCGCCAGCCCGGTGTCGATGAAATGCAGATCAAGATGCTTGCCAGCATGGACTTTGTCAGCCGCGCAGAGAATCTGGTTTTTATCGGTCCACCCGGCACAGGCAAATCCGGCCTCGCCTGCGCGCTGTTGCGCCAGGCCTGTTTCAACGGCTACCGCTGCCGCTTCTATGATGCCCAGGCATTGCTGGACGAACTCTATGCCTCACTGGCGGATCGCAGTACGCCTCGACTGCTTAAACGCTTGAGCAATTTCGACGTCCTGTTGATTGACGAGCTAGGTTATTTGAGTCTCCAGCCGGAACAGGTCAATGCATTTTTTAAACTCATGGAACTGCGCTACGCACGTAAAACAACGATCCTGACAACCAATCTCGATTACCCCGAGTGGTATGACCTGTTCAAACGCAAGCCCCTGGTCGATGCACTTCTCGATCGACTGCGCCACCACTGTATCACTGTGCGCATCGACGGACCCTCGCTACGTGTACCGGAAGAGGAACTGGAGCAGACGATGCAGGACACCCCTTCAACCGATGATAAAAAGTGAGAGAAGACAATGCATGAAGAAATGACGTGCAACTTTACCTATTCCAAAGAATTGTCCGATGAGGCAGCCTATGAAATCGCAGCATTGTTGCGAAAGCTAGGCGACTCCTTTGAGGTAATTTACTTTGAG
>JAIVTC010000036.1:0-2312 GCA_048629055.1 Candidatus Bathyarchaeota archaeon | reverse complement strand
ATCTGGTCACTCACTCAGAGCAAGGGTTGAGTAGCACAGAGTTGGGCGAGATGCTTGGGCTGCAGCCGCGCTCCTTTCTCTCGCACTTTCGCGGCCATCCGGCGATCTATCGGCAGAATAAGATGGGCCGCTGGATTTGGTTCGCCGCCGATTCCAAGATCCGGGAACAACAAATGCAGGCCCGGTTGGCTGAGGAAAGCGTTAGGGAGTCACGCATGCCATCCGATAGGGAGGCAGTGATGATACTGGTCGATCTGATCGACCATCCACAGAGTGATGTGAAACAGATCGCGCGCCGACTCAAATCCAAACAACTTGATATCGATGTAGCCGCCATCCGACAACTGCTCGAGCATCATGGCCTGCTAAAAAAAACGCTGGCTATTCCAGCGTCAGATGCTTGAGCCAGCATCTCGAGAAATTGCAAATCAATCTCTCGACCGGCATCTTGTTTCCCCAGAAACCATTGATACGGTTTGCTCCCAATCAGGACGCTTGTCCTGAATGTGACTCTGCCACCCGCGTGTGGAAAACGCACACCCGCGAGGTTGCTACGCTGGGTATCGGTCATTTCACCGCCCATGAGACGCAAACCTATTGTTCCTGCTGTGCCGGGCAACCGGTTTTCCTGACCGAAGAACTGCAGCAACTGGTTCCTCCCGGCGCTCGCTACGGCTACGATGTTCTCGTGTTTGTAGGGCAGGCCATCTTTCTACACTGTCGCAGTGGCAAAGAGATCCAGCAGGAACTTCATGGAAAGAACATCACCATCTCGCTTCGGGAGATCGATTATCTGGGCAGGCGGTTCATCGTCTATCTGGCATTGGCGCACGAACAAAGCCGGGAGAAGATCAAGCAGTTCATGGGGTCACAGGGCGGCTATATTTTACATTTGGACGGGACATGCGAAGGCGACAGTCCCCACCTCATGAGCACCATCGATGCACTCTCCAAAATTGTTCTCGACAACATCAAGATCCCCACGGAAAACGCCCGCGAACTGATTCCTTTTCTCAGGAGAATCCAGCAGGCATACAGTGACCCGATCGCACTGGTGCACGATATGGGAGGTGCGATTTTGAAGGCCGTCGCAGAGGTCTTTCCAAACGTGCCGGACTTTATCTGCCATTTTCATTTTCTCAAAGACATCGGCAAAGACCTGCTTGGACACGACTACAGCACCATTCGCAGACATCTGAGGAGGTATGGCATACGCGGCACGTTACGCAAGACGGCAAAAGTGCTCAAACAAGCCATCGAGGATGCCCCGGATGCACGACAGTCTCTTAGCCATTACCTTGAGAGCAAGCAACTGGATGAACCGGACACACCACTGCGCCCTCTGGCAGCCGCCTATCTCATCATCAGCTGGGTGTTGGAGGCAAAGAGTGCATCCAATGGCTTCGGTTTTCCATTCGACAGGCCACATCTTGATTTTTACCAGCGGCTGCAGGAGGCTTATCCGAAATTGAAAGCACTCAAACAGAAGATGGGGGCTGATGCTTCTTTACTGCCGCTGATGCCGGTCGGCAAGACATTGGCCGACAAGGCGCTCTCCAGCACGGTATTGAGAATGCTTGATGCGCTCAGGGTCTTCGATCACTTGAGAGAGGTCATGCGGATTGCGCAACCTGATAGCCGGGAGGGATTGAATGACGAGGGTGATGCCGACATGGCAACCATCAAGGCGAGCCTTACCCGGTTTCGTCACTCACAGGAGATCAAAAACCTGGCGGCTACAACGCTTGCCTACCGGAAAATGGTGAGGCAGATCGACAAATACTGGGAGAAGCTATTCGCCGATCCGATTCAGGTCTCCACGAAAACAGGTTCTACTTTCGTGCAACCGCAAAGGACGAATAATATCCTGGAGCAGTTCTTCAGAGACCTGAAGCGCAAAGGCCGCAAGCGAAGTGGTAATCATGCGTTATCGAAGACACTGAAAACCATGTTGGCGCAAACGCCGCTCGTCAAAAACCTGGAGAATCCGCAGTACATGGAGATCCTCTTAAATGGAAAAGCCAATCTTGCAGAACGATTTGCCGAAATCGATATCGTTCAGGTCCGCAAGGCGTTCGACCAGGCGCAGAGAGTCACGCAGAAATATCCAAAGAGGATGGCGGAGGTATTTAAAATCCCCAATCTTCCACAGCGCTTGCTTGAAATGCCTCTGAAAAAGACTGCGGCCGCCTAAATCCAACCGAATTTTGCGCCCATAGATTTTTCATAGCAGTCTAAACCACAAAAATAAAAGAAATAGTCGCACGCCTCTGCGATTTCAGCTTCGGATTGGGGTATCTCTTTGAGGCATA
>JAIVTC010000035.1:0-2018 GCA_048629055.1 Candidatus Bathyarchaeota archaeon | reverse complement strand
ACTTCATGGCGTCCAGAATTTCACGTTTTTCCATCAGCACAACCCTTTCACGTGTCGATAGCTCACGCCCGGGGCTTTCGTCTTCATCCATGCGGGCAATGGATTGAAACATCGCTTTGCCCAGCATATCCTGTAAATCAGCAAACCTTGCCCGGAAACCGTCAAGGTAGAGAGAGTCAGATGAAGAGAGCTCATCCGGATTAAATTCTGCAGCGTCCAGTGGCAGCAGGTTGCGGCCGTCAAGTTCCTCAAGCGCAGAGGCCAGTGCAGCCGCCAATCTTTTCATACGTTGAAAATTCGAGCAGAAAATCTCTTTATTCATCGCATTTCTCAGGTTGATTCTGTACATTCATCATAGCAGAGGTGCAAAAATGACGAATGTACTCTTTGCCTTGATGCATGCGAAGCCTGATGAGGTTGTTGTCACATGGCTGGATCAGTTACCGGCAGAATCTATCTGGATAACCAGTGTGACATTATTTGAGGCGAGATACGGGCTGGCTTTGCTTCCGCAAGGCAAACGTCGAACAATGCTGACGACTCAGTTTGAAGGGTTTGTTGAAGAGGATCTGGAGGGCAGGGTATTGCTGTTCGATAACAGAGTTGCTGATCAAGCTGCTCTCCTGGCAACCCGTAATATTCGTCTTTTTGATGATTTGACCAGACAAGTGGTAAACCCATGAGAGGAAAAATAATGTCCCATATTTCTCCAATGCGAGTGAAACATGGCTGACAGCCGTTCGATCTCCAGTCAGTTCCGACTCTCATTTCTGCCGCCTCTGATGGTCTACCTGGCGGCGGGGATCTCCGGTCTGACCGGCATTGTCGGCACTTTTTTCGTCAAGGATTATCTCGGGCTTTCTGCCGAGTTTCTTGCCATGCTTGGCTTCTGGGCCGGACTGGTGTGGGCGGTAAAAATGCCGCTGGGTCATCTGGTTGATCTGCTGTGGCGTTACAAAGGTCTGTTTGTATTTGCCGGTGCAGCAGTGATTGCAACCAGTCTGCTGATCATGCTGGGGCTGATCAGCCGCAACCAGGCAATGCTGGATCTGATGGACATCAATGCCTGGTTTGTGTTGGGTGTGATGCTGACGCCAATCGGCTATGTGCTGCAGGACGTGGTGGCGGATGCGATGACGGTGGAAGCTGTGCCCCGGGTCGATGATCAGGGGGCGCCATTCGACGAGCAGCAGATTCGCCTCATGCATACCACCATGCAGACACTGGGGCGGGTAGCCATCATCGGCGGCGGCATTGCAGTGGCGCTGATCAACCTGATTCGATTCTCCGCTGTTGAGGAGATGCAGGAAGCCGACAAGGTCGCCGCCTATATTGACATCTACCAGTTGGCATTGTTGATTCCAGTCATTTCGGTGATGGGAGTGGTATTGGCTTTTTTTCTGCGCAGAGCGCAGGCTAAGAAGATGCTGGCCGGCGGCATGGCAGTGGATCGGGTTGCAGCGCTGATGGAGACACAGCAGCAGCGTCCGCCGATCAATTGGTGGATACTCGGTGGCAGTGCGTTGTTTGTTTTGTTCTCCATGTTCATGGGGCTGGGTGAGTATACGTATGGGCAGGAGGCGGTGTTTCTCGGATCCCTGGCAATCATTCTTTTTATGATGTCGCGTCTGGTGAGTGAACTGGATGAGCACTCCCGCCGCGTGCTGGTGGGAACGGCAATCATCATATTTGTGTTCCGCGCCTTGCCCGGGCCGGGGGCGGGAGCCACCTGGTTTGTAATCGATGAGCTGGGCTTCGATCAGCAGTTCATCTCGCTGTTGACAGTGATTGCCAGTAGCCTGACGCTGTTTGGCATGTTTCTGTTTCGACGCTTCATGGCTGAGAACTCGATTGCTACGGTGATCATTTTTCTGACCATCGCCGGGACAGTGATGAGCCTGCCGAACATCGGACTCTACTACGGGATTCACGAGTGGACTGCGCCACTGACCGGCGGCGTGGTCAATGCGCGCTTCATTGCCATCATCGACACCGCGGTGGAGTCGCCGTTGGGACAG
>JAIVTC010000034.1:0-2500 GCA_048629055.1 Candidatus Bathyarchaeota archaeon | reverse complement strand
CTTTGGGGAGAATTCCGGAGATGGCGAAAAAGCAGGTTTGCATGACGGTATTGATACGTCGTCCCATGCCGGACTCCTCGGCGACGTTGTAAGCATCGATGACATAGAGGCGCAGGTTTTTATCGATGATCTGCTGTTGCACCTTGTGCGGCAGTCTCTCCCAGATGGCATCGGGTCCGTGCCGTGTATTCAGCAGGAAAACCCCGTTTTGCGCCGCCTTGTCGAGCATGTCATAGCGTTCCAGGAAAAACGGCTGATGACAGGCGACGAACTCCGCTTCATTGTCGCTGATCAAATAGGTTGAACGGATGGGGTCCGGGCCAAAGCGCAGATGGGAGACCGTCACGGCGCCCGCCTTCTTGGAGTCATAGACGAAATAGCCCTGGGTATAGAGATCGGTCTCTTCGCCGATGATTTTGATGCTGTTCTTGTTGGCGCTGACGGTGCCGTCACTGCCTAGTCCATAGAAGAGGCAGCGAGTCACATTTTCATTGGCGTCGGTGACAAAACTTGCATCCCACTCCAGGTTGGTGAAAGTGACGTCATCGTGGATGCCGACGGTAAAGTGGTGTTTCGGCTGCTCCTTTTTGAGTTCATCAAAAACACCCTTGATCATCGCCGGAGTAAACTCTTTGGAGGAGAGGCCGTAACGGCCTGCGGTAACCAGCGGCATGGGGTTGCCGTTACGCATCGCGCGATCCGCGAGTGTCGTCATGATGTCTTTATAGAGCGGTTCGCCATCGGCTCCGGGTTCCTTGGTGCGATCCAGCACGGCAATGCGGCGCACGCTTTCGGGGATGGTCTGCAAAAAGGTCCCGGATGCAAAGGGGCGGTAGAGACGCACCTTGATGATGCCGATTTTTTCACCTTTAGCGAGCAGGTGGTCGACGGTTTCGTGGGCGGCTTCACAGCCTGATCCCATGAGGATGATGATCTCCTCGGCATCCGGGGCGCCGACATACTCGAACAGACGATATTGACGGCCACTCAGTTCGGCGAAGCGATCCATGCAGGATTGTACGATCCCGGGCATCTTTCGATAATAGGGGTTGACGGTCTCGCGAGCCTGAAAATAGACATCCGGGTTTTGTGAAGTGCCGCGTATGACGGGATGATCGGGTGACATGCCTTTGTCACGGTGCTGCTGCACCAGATCATCATCGATCATGGCGCGCACTGTCTCATGCGGGATGTTCTCGATTTTGGAGACTTCGTGGGAGGTGCGGAAACCATCAAAGAAATGCACGATTGGAATGCGTGATTCCAGGGTTGCCGCCTGTGAAATCAGCGCCATGTCGAGCGCCTCCTGCACAGAGTTGGATGACAGCATACCAAAACCGGTAGGGCGTATCGCCATGACGTCGCTGTGATCGCCAAAGATCGACAATGCCTGCGCCGCCAGTGAGCGGGCGGCGACATGGAACACGGTAGGCGTCAGTTCGCCGGCTATCTTGTACATGTTGGGGATCATCAGCAACAATCCCTGGGAGGAGGTGAATGTGGTGGTCAACGCGCCTGCCTGCAACGCGCCGTGTACGGTGCCGGCTGCTCCCCCCTCGCTCTGCATTTCGATCACTTCAGGAATGGCGCCCCACAAATTTTTCTTGCCGTTGGAAGACCATTCATCCGAGAGTTCCCCCATTGGCGATGACGGGGTGATTGGGTAGATAGCAATCACCTCATTGGTTTGATGGGCGATTAATGCGGCGGCATGGTTGCCGTCAATGATGATGGGGTTTTTGATCATGGTGGTGGGTCCGTTTTTTATGCGAAAGCTGATAGTGAAGATGGTAGTCGAAAGTCGCTGTTGCTGCTATGGTTTATGGAGATATTTTACTGATTTGAATCAATGCAAGTCGTCATCAGCTACCTGTTGCCCCAGGCGGGTGATTCAGCGGCAACCCCGGATGATGATAACTGATAGAATAGCCAGAATCTGCGTCAAGGCATTTATATCAAATTAGTGAACGATTCATTCCAATCACAAGAGTTTACCCTGCTGGAGAGCATCGATGATCCTGCTGACTTGCGTCAGCTCGATAGCGATCAGCTGGTGCAGCTATGTGATGAATTACGCGGTTTTCTGATTCACAGCATCTCCAGAACCGGCGGCCATCTTGCTGCCGGGCTCGGTGTCGTTGAGTTGACAGTTGCTTTGCATGCCGTTTTCCAGACGCCCGAAGACCGCATCGTGTGGGATGTCGGACACCAGGCATATCCGCACAAAATCCTTACCGGCAGACGCAGCATGATGAGCCGCCTGCGCATCAAAGACGGTCTCTCCGGGTTTCCGAATCGAGAGGAGTCGGCCTACGATACTTTTGGAACCGGCCACTCGAGTACATCCATCAGCGCCGCTCTGGGTATGGCGATTGCATCCCGTCAGGCGCAGGATGATCGTCATGCAATCGCGGTGATTGGTGATGGCGCCCTGACCGGAGGCATGTCATTCGAGGCATTGAACCATGCCGGATCAATCAAGGATATCGATCTGCTGGTG
>JAIVTC010000033.1:0-14814 GCA_048629055.1 Candidatus Bathyarchaeota archaeon | reverse complement strand
GCGCCCCTTGCTGCGCCTTGAATACGAACAACCTTGCTGCGCGATATCGGGAAGTTATTTATGGGCAACTCCTGAAGACACCGCTGGAGTATTCTGCAGCGGTTCTACCTTCAACGTTAAACCTTGTATGCCGGTGACTTTCACTTTTTGGTCTTTGTGTAGGCGGGCGTCACTCAATGCCAGCCAGTTTTCGCCGTGAATGATAACGCTGCCGTTGTGAGCAAAATCATTGATGACGGTAGCCTCTCCTCCAATCAATTCTTCCATACCAGTGACGACCGGACGACGGCGCGCTTTCATCGCCATGCCAACGACAAAAAATAAGATGAATGCACTGGCGAGTGCGAAGATAATGATCACTGAGATATCAATACCAAACCCCGGCGCTTCTGTATCCATGAGGATAATAGAGCCAATCACGAAGGCAATCACTCCGCCGATGCCAAGCATGCCAAAACTGGGCGCAAAGGCTTCTGCGACCATCAAGGCCACGCCCAGTAGAATGAGCCCCATCCCGGCATAGTTGATTGGCAACAACTGGAATGCATACAGGGCAAGCAGCAAACAGATAGCGCCGACTGTACCCGGCACAATGGCGCCGGGATTGGAGAATTCGAAGATCAACCCATAGATGCCAATCAACATCAGGATAAAAGCGACATTTGGATTGGTGATCACACCGAGCAATCGACTGCGCCAGTCCGGATCAAGCTGGACAATTCCTAATCCGGTGGTATCAAGGATTCGTTTCTGACCCTGTACGATGACTTCCCGGTGATCGATTTGCTCTAGAAGATCAGGTGTATCGATTGCAATCACATCGATGACATTAAGTTTTAATGCTTCACTGGCAGGCAGACTGGCTGCTTCACGCACTGCTTTTTCCGCCCACTGCTGATTGCGGCCATGCAGCGCTGCCAGGCCACGAATATAGGCGGCGGCATCATTAATTACTTTTCGTTTCATGGCGTCATCGGCGACATCAAGCGGGGCTTTCATGTCTGCAGGCTGGCTCTCATCATCTTTCTCTTTTGCACCGGGAGGAGGAAAACCGCCAAGCTGCACCGGTGTCGCCGCGCCCAGGTTGGTGCCCGGCGCCATGGCGGCAATATGACTGGCGTAAAGTATATAGGTCCCGGCGCTGGCGGCGCGTGAGCCAGTTGGCGCCACATAACTTGCAACCGGGATAGGGGAGTTGGTGATCTGTTTGATGATGCCCCGCATGGCGGTATCCAGACCACCTGGCGTATCCATGCGAATAACAACCAACTCCGCCTGGGTCTCTTCAGCGGAAATGAGCGCCCGCTCAATATAATCCTCAGTTGCAGGCCCTATTGCCCCGTCAATACTCAACTGCAATACATGATGCCCCGTCTGATTTGCAGAAATCGTATTCAGCAGCAGGGCTGCGATGATGAACAAAAACAGACTAACGAGTATCCCTGTAAGTTTCAGCATGAAGGAAATTCCTAATATCTCTTATCTTGAGTATAGCTGTAGTTCAGGAGATATGTGTTAAGGATGATCCGGCCAGGCACAGGGAACGCCTTGGGGGGTATACTCAATTTCTTCTACTATCGTGAAGTAGCTTGAAAGCGTATATTCTATTTTTGGCACCATACGGACGGTAGTTCTTCTTGTAACCGTTCTGATGTTGGCGGCATCAGGGCGTTTGAGAGAAAAAACGCATGACGGGAGAGACCGGACAACGCGAGGATCAGGCGGGCAGGGTCAGTGCCGAAGCCCTGCTTGAGCAGGTGCAGCAGCTGGCGTTGGAGCTGCATCCACAGCGAGGGCGTTCCCTGCACGTGACACTGGACAGTGCGCTGGACCGCGACCTGGCATTCGACAGCCTGTCGCGGGTGGAGCTGCTGCTGCGCCTGGAGCGCGCCTTTGGCGTCAGCCTGCCGGAACAGTTGCTGGTTGGCGCCGAGACGCCGCGTGATCTGTGGCGGGAAGTCCAGGCCGGCAAGGTCGCAGGCCGTCCTGCGCCTGCGGCGCATGCCCGTGCGGCGCCCCTGGACGAGCTGGAGGCGGAGCCGCACACAGCCACAACGCTGCCTGAGATGCTGGAGTGGCATCTCCTCAGCCATCCGCAGCGCCCGCATGTCTACCTCTACGGTGAGCGTGACGAGCCCGAAACGATTACCTACGCGGCTTTGGCCGACGGGGCGAGGGCGATGGCCGCCGGACTGCAGGCCCGAGGCCTGTTGCCGGGCCAGAGCGTGGCTATCATGCTGCCCACCGGTCGTGACTACCTGTTCAGTTTTTTCGGCATCCTGCTGTCCGGGTGTGTCCCTGTTCCCATTTACCCCCCATTGCGTCCGTCACAGCTCGAGGATCACCTGCGCCGTCATGCCGGGATTCTCGCCAATGCCCGGGGGGTACTGCTGATCACGGTGGTGGAGGCGCAGCGGGTGGGGTATCTGCTTCAGGGGCAGGTCGACAGCTTGCGCGAAGTCGTCACGCCTGAGCAGCTGGCGGCCACCGCGGAGACCTTCAGCAGCCGGCCGATCCGGGCTCAGGATACCGCCTTCCTGCAATATACCTCGGTCAGCACCGGCCAGCCCAAGGGGGTTATTCTGACCCACGCCAACCTGCTGGCCAATATCCGCGCAATGGGCGAGGAGATACAGGCCGATTCCACCGATGTCTTCGTCAGCTGGCTGCCCCTCTACCATGACATGGGGCTGATCGGCGCCTGGCTGGGCAGTCTCTATTACGGCATACCGCTGGTGCTGATGTCGCCGCTGGCCTTTCTGATCCGGCCGGCGCGCTGGTTGTGGACCATCCACCGCCATCGCGGAACCCTGACGGCGGCTCCCAACTTCGCCTATGAACTGTGCCTGAGCAAGGTGCAGGAGAGTGATATCGAAGGGCTGGATCTGGGCAGCCTGCGGCTGGCCCTCAACGGCGCCGAACCGGTCAGTCCCAACACGGTGCGCCGCTTCAGCAAGCGTTTCTCCCCCTATGGCTTCCAGGCACAGGCCATGGCGCCGGTCTATGGCCTGGCCGAAGCCGCAGTGGGTCTGGCGTTTCCGCCTTTGGGCCGTGGACCGCTAATCGATCGCATCGCGCGCGAAACCTTCATCACCCGCGGCAAGGCCGGGCCGGCAGTGGATCCGGATCAAGGGGCGCTGGAGTTTGTCGCCTGCGGCCAGCCGCTGCCCGGCTATCAGATCCGCATCGTCGATGCAGCCGGCCGCGAGTTGCCGGAGCGGGAGCAGGGACGGCTGGAATTCCAGGGGCCGTCGGCGACCAGCGGATACTTGCGCAACCCCGAGGCAACCCGGCGCCTGTTCGACGGCTCGTGGCTGGATTCCGGTGATCTGGCCTATGTCGCCGGGGGGGATGTCTACCTGACCAGCCGGGTCAAGGACATCATCATCCGTGGCGGGCGCAACATCTACCCCTATGAGCTGGAGGAGGCTATCGGTGACATCTCCGGCATCCGCAAGGGATGTGTGGCGGTGTTTGGCAGCCCTGATCCGGCCTCCGGCACCGAGCGGATGATCGTCGTCGCCGAAACCCGTGAGGGAGAGGCATCCATGCTGGAAGCGTTGCAGTCACAGATCCAAGGGGTAGCCACCGATCTGCTGGGGATGCCGCCCGATGATGTGGTGCTGGCGCCGCCGCATACGCTGTTGAAAACTTCCAGCGGCAAGATTCGCCGTGCCGCCGTGCGCGAGCTGTTTGAAACGGGGCGGCTCGGAGAGCACACACACGCCGTGTGGTGGCAGGTTATGCGCCTCGCGTTGGCCTCATTACGGCCGCGCCTGCGCAGCGCGCGGCGGCGCTTCTCCGATGTGGCTTATGCCGTTTACGCGCAAATCCTTTTCTGGCTGCTGGCTCCTCCAGTCTGGTTGCTGGTCATGATATTACCTCGCGCCTCCTGGCGGTGGACGGCGATGCGCGGGGGGGCGCGGCTGCTATTCCGTCTTGGCGGCATTCCGTTGTCGGTAGAGGGGGTTGAACTATTGCCTCGGGAGCAGGCCAGCGTTATCGTTTCCAACCATGCCAGCTACCTGGACGGAGTGATACTGGTGGCGGCTCTGCCCATCGAGTTCTCTTTCGTGGCCAAAGCGGAGCTGGAGCGGCAGTTTTTTCCACGCTTGTTTCTGCGGCGCATCGGTGTCGTGTTCGTGGAGCGGTTCGACAAACAGCGTGGCGTGACCGATTCACGACGCACCGTGCAGAAGGTCCAGTCAGGCCGCTCGCTGGCATTTTTTCCCGAGGGCACCTTTACGCGCATGCCGGGGCTGTTGCCGTTTCGTATGGGGGCCTTTGTTGCCTCTGCCGAGACCGGCGTTCCGGTGGCGCCGGTTACGATTCGTGGAAACCGCTCACTGCTTCGCGCCGATTCCCGCTTTCCTCGCCGGGGAGGGATACGCGTCATTGTCGCGGCGCCGATCCGCCCGCAAGGCACGGACTGGACGGCGGCGGTAAAACTGCGTGATGACGTCCGTGCCAGCATTTTGCAGCATCTGGGTGAACCGGATCTGTCCCAGACCCAGGCGCCGCCGCCAACTGTATAATAATCAACTCCTGAATTCATCAAACTACAGAAACCGGATACATTAGAGTCTCTTGTATAATTCCAAAAGACGTCATTCCGGCGAAGGCCGGAATCTATAAAATAAACCACTTACAAATCAAGACGCATGGATTCCGGCTAAAAGCATGCCGGAATGACGGTGTTTTGCATGAGGCTCATTATGTTCAAAAAAATCCTGGTGGCCATCTTTGTTCTGTTCTGGATTGTGCTGGCCATCAATCCGGTAGATCCCGGTGTATGGGCGCTGGAAAACGTTCTGGTCGTCACGATATTTCCCGTGGTGCTTTGGCTCGACAGGAAATACAGTTTTAACAACTGGACCTATCTCAGTCTGACTGTGTTTGTCATCTTGCATCTGCTTGGCGCACACATGACCTACAGCACCATGACTTATTTCAGCTGGTTTTCAGAGTGGTTCGGCTGGGAACGAAACTACTACGACCAGGTGATCCATTTACTCTTTGGCTTGATGGTGTTCGTGCCGTTTTTTGAAATCTTTTACCACCAGGGAGTTTCCAGGAAATTAAGCTACCTGCTTGCGTTTTTATTCATCACCAGTGTCGGCGCCTGGTATGAACTCCTGGAGTGGATCACCATGGTGTTGTTTTGCAAACAAGCGGAAGAGGTCTGTTTCGAGGCTATCACCCAGGGGGATATCTGGGATGCACAAAAAGATATGGCCTATGCCATTATAGGTTCGATAATTGCTTTGCTGTTACACGGTTTTTGGGGTGGCAAAACCAATGACACATCTGTTCAGTCTCGTCGCTGATCTGAACCTGTTGGTAGAACGCTGGTGTTGATTGATCTGTTTGCGTAGACTGTGATTGAATACCTGATTGCAATGGTTTATCGAGAGGCCTCAATGACACTTTCCTGTGAAATCGCAGATCCGGATCTTGCCGACAAGGGTGTGGAGCGAATTAACTGGGCATTCGACGAGATGCCCGTGCTGCGCGGCATCAGTGAGCGTTTTGTTGCAGAGAAGCCCCTGCAGGGGTTGCGCATCTCCGGCTGTCTGCATATCACAACCGAGACAGCCAATCTCGCACGCACTTTACAGGCGGGAGGCGCCGACGTGGTGCTCTGCGCCAGCAATCCGTTGAGCACCCAGGATGATGTCGCCGCTGCCCTGGTCAAAAAATATCAGATTCCGGTGTTTGCAGTGCGAGGTGAAGATGATGAGCGTTATTATCGCCATATTCACCGCGCCCTGGATCACAACCCGGTGATCACGCTTGACGACGGTGCTGATCTTGTCAGTGAAATGCATCAACATCGCAGGGAGCTGCTGGCGAACATCCTGGGCAGCACCGAAGAGACCACCACCGGGGTAATCCGACTGCGCGCCATGGCCGCCGATGCTGCACTCGAGGTTCCCGTTGTCGCTGTCAATGACGCCATGACCAAACATCTGTTTGATAACCGCTACGGCACCGGCCAGAGCACGCTGGACGGCGTGATACGCGCCACCAACATCCTGCTGGCGGGAAAAAACTTTAGCGTGGCGGGTTATGGATGGTGCGGACGGGGAATTGCCATGCGCGCCCGTGGCATGGGGGCAATAGTGATTGTGTGCGAGGTGGAGCCATTGCGGGCGCTGGAGGCTGCGATGGATGGCTTCCAGGTGATGCCACTGATGAAAGCCTCGGCAATTTCGGATTTCGTTATTACCGCCACGGGTGACAAACATATTCTTGACCACTCCCATTTCGAGGTGATGAAGGATGGTTGTGTGATCGCCAATTCCGGGCACTTCAATGTCGAAATCAATATCCCTGCCCTGGAAAAAATGGCTGTTGCAAAACATCGCCCGCGTCCCTCGGTGGATGAATACAAGCTGCAGGACGGCAGGCGAATTCGTCTGCTGGCGGAAGGGCGCCTGGTGAATCTGGCTGCAGCCGAAGGCCATCCCGCAGCAGTGATGGACATGAGTTTCGCCAACCAGGCATTGACCGTGGAGTGGCTGGCAGAGCATGGCGCCGGGTTGTCTCATGAAGTGCACAGGGTGCCGCAGAAAATTGATCAGCAGATCGCTGCTTTGAAGCTCAAATCGATGGGAATCGACATCGATGTTCTGACTCCGGAGCAGCGCCGCTATCTGGCATCATGGCGGGAAGGCACATGACGCACATCATTTCATCCCGGGCGCTCGAGATGCTGATTCTCGAAATCAAAAGCGAGGTCAGGCAAACTGCATCCTATACCGGCAGGGAGAGCCTCAAGCCCGAGGTTTACGAGGCGATGATGCAGGTCAATCGTGAAGATTTCGTGCGTGACGAGGATCGGGAACTCGCCTGGGGAAACTACCCGCTCTCGATTGGCCAGGGCCAGACGATATCACAGCCCTACATCGTTGCCCTGATGACGGACATGCTGGAGGTTGACAGCGATTCCGTGGTGCTGGAGATTGGCGCCGGATCCGGATACCAGGCGGCCGTCCTGTCACGCATGGTCAAACAGGTCATCAGCATCGAGATCATTCCACAACTGGCTCAACAGGCGCAGCAATTCCTGCATAATCTCGGCTACAAGAATATCGTCGTCAAATGCGGCAACGGTCGCCTGGGGTGGCCGCAGGAGGCCCCCTACGACGCCATCATCGTGACTGCCGCATCCGAGGATATCCCCCCTGAGCTGATCAGGCAGCTCAAACCCGGCGGACGCCTGGTGATTCCGCTGGGAGGCCAATGGCAGGCGCAGCAGCTGATGGAAATCAGCAAGGATGAAGAGGGGAATACCACCGAAAAAAGAGTTTTGCCGGTCTCTTTTGTGCCTTTGACAGGCAGTAACCGGGACCCTGATGATCGTTGAAATCTGAGCGAAGGCCGACGTATTCCCTCTCCCCAGGGAGAAGGGACTTAAAAACATCCGCAATGACGAAAATTTTCAAACTTCTCTGATGATAGATATTTATGCACTTCTGTACTACGCGCTAATAACAACAATGATCAGCGCCGTACCTGCGGCGATTGCCAGGGCACGCAAACCTGACCATAGCCAGAACTCCCTGCTGAGCCTGGCCAGCAACACGCCAAGCAGGAACATCAACAGCAGGGCGATGAGCGAGGCAAGCAGGAAGGGCGACAAGGGCAGGGCGATACCCTTCTGCGCCATCCACAGCGGCGTCATGATCGTCAGCGAGATCAGCAGGGGTGACATGCCGTTGACCAGTGCGACGACAACAGGGACCAGGCGGCTTGCGCGGCCTACATCCGAATTCCCAAGATCGGCAATCAGGGCCTGTTCCAGTTCATGCAGCTCCTTTTTTCTTTCAGCCGATTCGCTCAGATAGGCGCTGCTCAAACCGCTCATGCATAATGCCACCGCTGCGCCAAGGCAGGCTTTGATTGCAACCGGCAATACCGCCTGCTCACTGAGGAAAAAGCCTACCATCAGCCCCAGCATGGTGAGCGCACCATCGAAGCCATTGGTAATAAAATAGCGCCTGGCAATGCCCCGTGCGCCCTGCGCATGCAGTAACAGGCGATGCAACTCCCCACTCTGCATCAGGAGGCGTTACCCGTGTTACTTTGAGTACCGAGCACTTCTACTGCATCGATGCTGTGCAGCGTAGCGCCCATTTCATTGATGCGTTGTGAAATTGCATCGAAGTCAATCTTTCCGCCCTCGATCACCAGCAGGATACTCTCGGTTTTTTCATCGACCGCATCAACAATCACCTGAACACGCATCTCCTGACTCAGATCAGCCACCGCTGATGCAAATTCCAGGGCATTGGGGCGATGGGGTTTGAGGACATCCAACGTGATTTTTTGAATAGTTGCCATAATCTCTCCGCTTGCAGTGCATATTTCCCATAGGCATATCATACCGCACCCGGATCAAAAAACAGCTGGTTCCAGAGCTGTTTTGATTGCTATATGATAGAACTGCTAAGGAAGCTCTGAATGAATCGATGGGATGGGGGTTCGGGGGAAGGGGAAGCTAAACGTCGACTATAACTCATTGATACTTGACCCTTCCCCCGTAGATAAACTTGAAAGGGAGTGCTGATTGAAGCGCGAAGCGATTCGATCAGAGCTTCCCTAATCGATGATGACACTGCCAATAGACAACAAAGGTGTGGCGTATGACAGAACAGCTCAGGGTATTAATCCTGGGATATGGCGAAATGGGCCATGCCATGGAATACCTTCTCAAACAGCGTCAGCAACTGGATATCTGGGAGAGATATCCTCAGGACAATTTCCAGTCAGTGGTGCTTGAGGATGCTGCGCCCCGGGCGGATATCGTGTTGTTTTGCCTGCCGGTCAATCCACACCGGGAGGTCGCCGAACAGATCGCACCACTGCTCAAGAGAAGCTGCCTCTGCTTGAGTATTGCCAAGGGCCTGGACGAAACAGGTCAAACAGCTGCGCAAATCTTTGCCGGAGCATTTGCATCGCATCAGGCCTATGCTCTGTTGTATGGGCCGATGATCTCCGAGGAGATCCGCGCTGGCCGTTACGCCTTCGCACAACTGGGTTGTGGTGATCGAGATTCATATCACAAGATACGCGCCTTATTTGATGGTGCGCCTCTTTTTATTGAGCACACTTCAGATATCACCGGGATCAGCTGGTCGGTGATCCTGAAGAATGTCTATGCCCTGGTGTTCGGCATGGCGGATGAATTACAGCTGGGTGATAACATGCGCGGCTACCTCTCGGTCGCCGCCTTGCAGGAACTGGAGCAGATTGTCCGTGAAATGGGCGGGCAGGCCGGTAGCCCTTACCATCTGGCGGGACTGGGTGACCTGATTACGACTGCCACCAGTGAAGATTCACATCATCATGCATTGGGGCGCATGCTGGCGAGAGAAGAGATCCGGGATATCGAAGGGGAGGGTATCCATACACTCGAGATGGTGAGTCGGCATCGGTTGTTCAACACAGCAGACTATCCACTCTTCCGGCTGATACAGGATATTGTCAGGCGCCCGCATGATGTGCAAAAAAGCATCAATGAATATTTAAAACAGGTTTATTCCTGAATGCGCGCCAGCAGCCTGTCCGGGAATAATGGGGCCGTAGCGGGGACGATCATAAACGCTCAGGCAGATGAGTGCGGATTTCACGGGAATCATACTGCCCCAGGTTCTTTACGATCTCGGTAACCGTCACATCCGTCAATGCGCCTAGCTGATCTTTCAACAGGCCGATAAAATGAGGGCCTGCAACCAGTAACAGCCGGTTGCAGCGGCCGGCATGACAGGCTGCCTGCAAATGGTCGCCGACCTGCTTGGCGAAACGAATGGCCTCCTGCTCTTTTGGTTCCACCGATGTCCCCATGGCGTGGCGCCCCTGGCCGCTGCTGTCAAAGCTGCGCCCCGGACGGTCCGAGCCCAGCGTTTGAGCCTGGTCGCGACCTACAGGATGTTCCAGTTTTTCCAACTCCTGCAATTCACCGCGTGGATCGTCAACGGTAAAGATGCGCGCCTTGCTTTGATCTGCTACTACTATCCAGTGTTTTGACATTTTGGTTCCCCGGTATAAAAATTGATCAGAACTTCCCTAGTCGTTTTCTAATCGATGATATGGTGTTTGCCAATCAGGTGCAGCGTACTCGCCTGAGGCCCTTCATCACGGGCATCCTCCTGATGCTCCTCATCTCAGACATCTTCCCATGGTTCGGTTGGTGTGTTATGTTTTTTTACATCACCACGCTGCTTGCTCGCAAAATCCTGCAACTTTCTGCGCATTGCATTGAATGCGTCACGGATGGCCACATAGGCATCCTCGTGCGCCTGATGCTCTCCGGGTGAACGGTTGACGACAAGCTCGCCAGTGGGCACGGTCATGTCGATTGTAACGTGAAATAATTTGCCCTGGTGGTGATGGCCATGGGGCTGCTCAAGCACGACATGGCAACCTATAATATGCTCATAAAACTCATCCAGCTTGGCCGCCTTCTCTCGAATATGGGTTTCAAGCGCATCGGAGTGGGGCATGTCGCGAAAGGTAATTTGCAGTGGCTGTTTCATCGATGGAATCCTTTTTTAAATTTAACGTCTACATCAAGACTATAGTACAGAGACTTCTCTTACTTTGTAAATCTTATACAAAATGGCAAAGAAAATTTCATGCGGGGCGTAGGGCGTCAATAACCAATGGGCATTGCGCCGCATGCAAAGGTGCAATGCGCTCCGCTTATTGCACCCTGCATCCCTTAGGGCGCCTCTATTTATTAACGGGAATACTATTGCCGACCTGCTTTAATGCATGTTTTTCCAGCGTTTGCTCAATTTGTTTCCTATCCAATGTTTCGTGCTGTTCCAACGCTGCAATCAGGCTTCTCAGTTGCTCGCTGTGGCTCTGCATGATACTTTCGGCGCGTTCTTCCGCCTCATGCAGCAGCTCTTTTACTGCCTTGTCTACAGCCTGGGCAGTGGCTTCGCTGAAGCGGCGCGGCTGGGCGATTTCACGGCCAAGAAAAGGGTGCTCTTCGTTTTCGCGAACATCCATGGGACCGATCTCCTCCGACATGCCCCAGCGGCCGACCATGGAGCGCGCCAGTGCGGTCGCCTGGCGGATGTCGTCATCGGCCCCGGAGCTGATACTGTCCAGCAGCAATTTCTCGGCGACGCGTCCGCCCATCATGACAGCAAGACGGTCATCAAGGTATTTTTTTGTCAGTGTGTGCCGTTCCTGCTCTGGCAACTGGTGGGTGGCGCCAAGAGTATGCCCGCGGGGAATGATCGTCACTTTAAACAGGGGGTCAGCATAAGGCAGGTAATAGGCCGCAATGGCGTGACCACCTTCGTGTACTGCCAGAGAGTGTCTCTCCTCAGGCTGTATGGCGAGAGTGCGTACAGAGCCCATGAGTATCTTGTCACGCATTTCGTCGAAATCTTCCTGAATGACCTCTCCGCGATTTTCCCTTGCGGCGCGCATGGCTGCTTCATTCACCAGGTTCCTGATATCCGCGCCTGAGAAGCCGGGTATGCCTGCCGCTATCTCTTTCAGCTTGACGTTATCGGCCAGCGGCACCTTGCGGGTATGCACTTTCAGTATGGCGACACGGGCATCGAGATCGGGCAGGTCAAGTGTGACATGACGGTCGAAACGCCCCGGCCGCAATAGCGCCGGATCGAGTACATCGGGTCGATTGGTGGCGGCGATCACTATCACCGCCTCATGGCCGGAGAAGCCGTCCATCTCGGCCAGTATCTGGTTCAGAGTCTGTTCACGCTCGTCGTGGCCACCACCAAGCCCGGTGCCACGGATTCGGCCCACACTGTCGAGTTCGTCGATAAAGATGATGCTGGGTGCGCGCTCCTTGGCCTGGGCGAACATCCGGCGCACCCTTGATGCGCCCACTCCGACGAAAACTTCAACAAATTCCGACGCCGAGATGGAGAAGAACGGGACTTTGGCCTCGCCTGCCAGTGCACGGGCCATGAGTGTTTTTCCCGTACCGGGCGCACCCATCAGCAACAGTCCGTGCGGAATGTAGGCGCCCAGCTTGTTATAGCTGTCGGGATTGCCCAGATAATCCACCAGTTCAGTGACTTCAAGCTTGGCGTTGTCCTGTCCAGCCACATCATCAAAGCTGATGTCAGGTATCTTGCCTTCCTTGTCGGAAGAGCCGGGGTTAAGAAATTTATCCAGTGTCCCGCCACGTCCCATGCCGCCGGAGACATTCCGGGCCATACGCCGCAGGAAAAAGAGATACACAAATAACAGCAGCAGCAACGGGATCCACGACAGGAGCCGGTTGCCCACGCCTGCTTCCGATTCAGGGGTCACGTGTAAGGTTACATTTTCCCATTCCAGCAGCGGCAATAATTCATCATCACCGAACGCAGGTACAACAGTGCGGAAACGGGAAGCGGGGGCAGAGGAATTACCAAGAATAGCAGGGGTCTTCAGTTCCCCTTCCAATACCTGGCCGGTTTGATGCAACTTGCCGACATCGCCTTCCTTTAATAGCTCTTTGAATTCGGTGTAGGGGATTTCAGGCAGCGGAGGATCCTGTGGAATTCTTTGCAGCGTAAAATAGAGCAGGCCTATCGCCACAATCACAATAACTGCCAGGATCAAGCTGAAATTACTCTTCACTGGTACTCCTGCGATACTTGCAAAACCCCGTCATTCCGGCATGTTTTTAGCCGGAATCCATGCGTCTTGATCTGTAAGTGGTTGATTCTATGGATTCCGGCCTTCGCCGGAATGACGTCGTGAGAGTTTTGCAAGAGATTCTCCTTCAAGGTGATATTAAGATGTTCAGAATCCTCCAGGTAATCATGTGCTTTGCCCCATTCATACGCTGAGCCAGGCCAATGCATCATCCTCGCTCTCAAAGTATTTCACTTCACCGGAAATAAACCATGCCCCGATTTTCGCAGTAATCTCCTGCCAATTTTTATTCCCGTAAATAGCGATTTTTTCAAACTCGTTTCCATGCTTTAAGCCAAGCTTGAAATCATCCCACGCAGCCCTGAGCTCCCAACCCTCCAATTCAGTTCCATCTATCAGGACTTTCACCTTTGGCTCTTTCACAGCGCTCAATGCGGAATCAATCATTGGTGTAATCGTTTCATAGTCTTCATGCGTGAGTTTCCCCGTCGCTTTTAATGAGACGAAAAAATGACTGCCAACCCTTTCGATGCCTATTGATAGACCATGCCTTACAATTTTCATGATTTCGTACCTCTGATAAGATATTGCACTCGCTTCTACAGAGACTATGCTAGCAGAGATAGGGCATTTCCGCTTATCTCTACCGTTAACCGAGGGGTGACATGCATGCGTGGTGAATTTGCGTTTCCTTTTAAACTTGCATTCTTGATGGTCGCCTTCTATCTCGTCCCGGGAAGTGTTTCCGCTACTGAGAAGGAGGCCTTCACAGAGTCGGTAGTCATTTTCAACACCATCTGTGCAAAATGCCATGAGGCGCAATGCAGTGGACGATTGAGTTTCGATGACTCTTTTGATGCATCTGTGAATCATATCGTTCGCTACTACGGCGAGGCATCTGAAAAAAAGTGGCTGCAAAAGGAGCTGTTCGTCATCCTCAACCACATGAAAGAGAAATGCGCCTACTATCCGATGCCGGCGCCTGTCCCTCCACAAATGGTCTGGAGTGGTGAAATACTGGAGAAGATGGCGACGCTTGTAGAAAGAAACTACTTCATTCCCATCGGGCCCTTCACTCCCGGACATTACCAGCTTGAATTGAAGCTTGCGAAGGATGCAAAGGTGACAGTTCATCTTGTCTCTGAAACATTTGATATGGTTGTGGAGGATTGCTACCTCTCCACTAACCGGCAAATAGTCATCCCGTTTTCTATTGAAGAGGCGGGGAATCATTATGTTCGCGTCTACCCACGCGAACCGGTGCAAATCACCCGACTTGCAGTCACAGTCCTTGCGCAGAGCAATGGCGCTCCGGAAAAGGAGCAGTAACGGGATATGATCCGGGATGATGTTGTGTGGGTATAGCGTGTAGATTGCAATACCGGGTTATCGGAGAGTAAAAGAATACGCAGCCTCATCCTGACCCGGCTCTTGAGATTAATCCCGGATGGCGTCGCTGTTGTCAACAGATGAACTCTCTTCGACTGACTTCTTCAGTTTCGCGAGTGCTTCGATGGAGAGTTTGTTACGCAGATCTCTTTTAATACGCTCAATTTCAGCACGCGGACCGATGACGACCAGCGTGTCTCCGGCATCCAGACGGTGGTGCAAGCCCCTGGTGCGAAAGATGAATTCGTCGCCCATTGTGCGATCCACCATGCCCAGCAGCACCAGGTCATAGTAGTCGCGCAGCCTCAAATCGCCGACGATGCGGCCATCGAGAAATGACTCCTTGTTGATCACTACCTGGGCTATGTTCAGATCCAGTTCGCTCATCAGCGTCTTTTCCATGACCTGGGATATGATCGGTTTTCTCAGCATTCGCCAGATCTTGAGACCGCTGATCTCGTAGGGATCGATCACCTTGTCCGCCCCGGCAGCCAAAAACTTGGGGATCGAGTCGGGCGCATCGGCAATCGAGACAATTCGCACCCGGGGGTCGATGGACCTCACCGAGATGACCAGGAAGACGTTTTCCGCATCATCCGGAAACAGGCAAAAGACGGTGTCGATATCGCTGCCGATGCCTGCATCCCTCAGCTCCTGATCGCGGCTGTAATCCACCACGGCGGTTTTGAAACCCTGTTTTGCAGCCTGCCTGATGTTCTCCTCATTGCTGTCGAGGACGATCACGTCATTCCTGATGCTGTTCAGTGAGTCCGCGATATCCACGGCAAG
>JAIVTC010000032.1:0-16525 GCA_048629055.1 Candidatus Bathyarchaeota archaeon | reverse complement strand
AATTTTTCCGGCATTGCTCAGATGGATGACGCTCATCACTATGGCGATGGTCGGTAGATACCAGCGGAGATTGCGGGTGATAGCGTAGAGAATCGCGCCCAGAATCAGGTTGGCGGCCAGGTCACGCACGATGGCGTCATCATACACAGAGACATTGAAAACCTGCCGGGTAATGAATTGCATCAGGCTGTACCAGAGCAGCACGAAGCCCATGGCGGCGATCCATCTTATGATGCGTGATTGTAGAAATGATTGAGTTGACATGGGATAACTGAAATCCGGAAAGGTGATGTGTCAATAATTGCTGCCAGAGTCTCTTGGGTAACATTATAATAACGCCGTCCAGCTTATACATTTTCCTCTGTCGCGGCAATATCACAACTTACCAGCCGCAGTGAGGGCCGCATGGATCGTTTTGAAAGGCAAAAGCAGCGAGAGTGGCGCATCGAGGTGTGGTGCAGCACCATAGCTGGCGTACCACCCGGTATCCCGTTTATTCTTGGCATCGATCAGCAGTGCAACGCCACCTGCCCGGGTTGCAACAAACAAGCAGCGACGTCCTGCTGCAAGCAAAAGTTGTCCACCAACTCCTTGTCCCTGGACAGAACAATCCACCGCCAGTCTGGAAAGTCTAAAGACCGGAATCTCATGCCGTGCCAGCCCGCATTATACAATTTCTGGTGTACGCTCATAAGCAATAGAAGCCGGACTTAAGCTATAAAACCCTAACAAGAGTCAGGACTTAAGAGATTCACGCACCGACAGCCAGACATCCAAATCTGACTGAGAGAACAGATAAAACGAGATAGCCAGGGCTTGATACTCCTCCCTGGTGCACTCGCCGAGCGCAATCACCGCAGCCTCGTCCATTGGGTAGCCATAGACACCGCATGAGATGGCCGGGAAGGCTATCGACTCGCAGCTGTTTTTAATGGCAAGCTGCAATGAATTTCTGTATGCACTTCGCAGCAACTCTTCCGCATGCTCATCAATCCTGTATCGAGGACCAACGGTGTGAATGACATATCTGGCCTTGAGTTGACCTGCAGGGGTGATCTTTGCTTTGCCGACCGGACAGCGAATGCCGCTGACGGCTTTTATCTGTTTGCAGGCCTCTAGCAGGGCCCGACCTGCGGCTCGATGTATTGCCCCGTCAACACCGCCGCCGCCAAGCATTGCCGGGTTGGCCGCATTTACGACAGCGTCAACATCCGCGGTCGTGATGTCGCCGTGAATGAGTGAAATATTTGTCATCCGGCTTGAAACCTCATAGAAAACATCGCGCTAATCCACCCCATCGATCTCCATTGATGCTGAGGTGAGCGATGGAGAGTGGGAAATGAAGCACTACTCTTTTCCGTACCAACTCCCACGTCCCTTGCCGTGACGAACCAGCAACCCTGTTTTCACGAGAGAGCTTAGACGATTTTTCACCGTGGGTCTTGGCGCCTGTGTGATTTTTTGAGCTTCACCAGTGGTAATGCGGTGATGTTCATTCACATACTCCATCATCATCACGCTTTCACGCGGGAGATTGGTATAGTTTTGCGTCGTTTCTATCTTGGCAGCGAGGTGGTCTTTTTGTCGTTTGAGAGAATTCAGAAAGAATAGAAGCCAGGGCAACCAGTCTACTGCATCACTTTTCAGTGTTTTCTGTGTGCGTCTCAGTGCGAGATAGTAGGCATCCTTGTTTTTTTCGATAATGCTCTCAAGAGATGAATAGGGAATATAGGTGTATCCGCCCTTGAGAAGCAGCAAGGTAAAAAGAACACGGGAAAGGCGACCATTTCCATCCTGAAAAGGGTGGATAGCCAAAAAGACCACATTGAAAATACCGATGACCATCAGTGGATGGTAGCTCTTATCCTCTAATGATTCGCGAGCCCAGACCACCAGGTTTTGCATCTGACTGGGGGTGTCAAATGGGGAGGTAGTTTCGAATACGATTCCGATGCTTTGACCGTTTTCATCGAAGGCTTCGACATTGTTTGAGTGTTTTTTGTATTCCCCTCTATGCCGCTCATCCTTTGTGGAGTGTCTGAGCAGCATGGTGTGCAGCTGTTTGATGTAATTCTCCGTCAGGGAAATTCCACCATAACTCTGGAAAATAGTTTCCATGACCTCGGCATACCCCGCGACCTCCTGTTCATCACGCGTTGAAAATGATTGTGTTCCTACGCCACCGAGCAATTTTTCGATTTGTTCGTCACTGAGTTTTGATCCTTCGATACGTGTAGACGAACCAATACTCTCGATGGTAGCAACATGACGCAGTGATTGAAGGCGCTCAGGGGTGAGGGTATGCAGGGCGCGCCATTCCCCCTTGAACTCATCAATCCCGGCAATGAGCTTGAGGAGATGAGGGGTGATGACAAGAGACGATAAATCCATAATGTCCAATAATATCCATAAATATCCAATTGTCAAAGATTGTTAGCCATTTATCAAACAATAAAATTTAATGGCCACCATGTTTACTGAAGAGGGGATCATTTCTATACTACTCTCTGAAAACCACTTCCAGCAACGGCACTTCCCACTCCTCCGGGCAATCATCTGCGGGCGTGTGATCCAGGAAGTCTCTCCTCCAATTGATGATTGCGTGAACACGTACCTCCTTGATCAACGGGAGTCTCTCCTTCCACTCCATGCTTGCGGCATTGGATAGCGCGCCAATTTTGTGACCACTGTTGTCTGTTATGAAAACCCGGTTGTTATTTTTACCTTTCTCCAGATGAACGCTGGAGCCTTGCGTTAGCCCGGCGATCTCCTGCTGAACAAACCTGGCGTTGGGCGCTGTTGCGGCATAGCTGATCCAGATGCGGGAGAGATCGAGCATGGCGTAATGCAGCCTCAAATCCTGATCCGAAGGTTCATCGAGCAAGCCAGCCCTGGAGCGCACAATGCCATTGCCTGTCAACGTTTGCGTATGCGGGTTGGAGAGATGATCGAGTTGGCACAACGTCAGCGTTCTGCGCGCACGCGTCATGCCAACGTAGTAGAGTCGCCGCTCCTCTTCCTGCTGTAGAATATCTCCCTGCATTCCCCAACCGCCAAGCATGATGACGTGGTCGCATTCCAGCCCCTTGGCTGCGTGGACGGTTGAGAGGTAGACCTGGTCATCGGAAAGACCCTCACTTTGGCGTTCATGCAGGGCTTCATAGAGATAGTCGATCGCCTCGGCTGGTGTCCTGTCGGTGTTGTTGGTTTCATCCTCCCATTCGCGAAGAATTCCATCCATCATCTTGCACCAGGGATTCGCCTCTGCGTAACAGGCAAGACCCTGAAACTCTTTTTGCAGGCGGGTTGCGGTTACAGTGGTTTGTTGAAGTCGCCTGATGAATGCAATCAGCGCGTTGATCTCGCGCATGCGATGCAAAGGGGTGTTGCCTCTGCCTTGCGATGCCATGATGGAGGGGATCTTTGCGGTTTCCAGTGCAGCGCGTATGGCATGGAGTTCACTCTTCGTCCGCGAAAAGACAGCGATGCTCCCTCCTGCACTTCGACACGCTTTGATCTCACTGAGGACGAAGCGCGCCTGCTGCAACGGATTCGGACAAGCCACGATTTGCACCGGCTCTCCGGCAGGTTCGGAGCGGCGGGTGGCGTTGATCTGGATAGGATGCCCGGTCTTCATGCGGTCGCTATTGAGTGCAATCAACTGGTTGGCGGCGTTGATAATATTTGCCGTGGATCGATAGTTCTCGACCAGGTAATGCGTGCGGGCATTGTAGTCCTGCTCGAATTGGCGGATGAAGCGGATGTTGGCGCCGCGAAAGGTGTAGACATTCTGGTCGTCGTCGCCGACGGCAAGGATCGAGAGTTTGGCGTCCTCGTTTTCCGCATCCAGCGCGCGCCCTGCAATGGCTGAAACCATATCGTACTGGGGTTGGTCGATATCCTGGTACTCGTCGATGAGGATGTGGCGGTATCCGGCAAGCAGCCGTTCGCGCATCTCATCGCGCTCAACTCCGGGGATATCGCACTCCCCCTTGAGCATCCTGGTTGCGGCGGGAATCATGCTCTCCAGGTCGAGCATCTCCCCCTTGTCATCCAGGTGAGCGGAAAATGACGCACCGATGAGGCGCATGGCCAGGCCGTGGTAGGTTTGTACTGTAACCCGCGCCGCATCTTTGCCGGCCAGATCACGTATGCGCTGGCGCAAGCTGACAGCGGCGGCGCGGTTGAAGCAGACGACCAGTATTTCACTGGCGCGAACGCGCTCGACGCGCAGCAGGAACGCACAGCGGTGGGCGATCACCCGCGTTTTTCCGGAGCCGGGCCCGGCCAGCACCAGCATGTTGGAGTGCGGCCCGGCTGACACCACGGCAATCTGCACGCCATTGTTCAGCTGATCGACGATCTCCTGATAGGATTCCGCGCTGGTGGCGCGATCCAGCATCTCCTGCTCTCCGGCAAAGAACATCTTCACGAACTCGGTTTTGCTCATGGTGAAATAGGCGGCAACCAGCGTCAGGGCGCTCTTGATTTTCTGCAGGCCAAGGTCTGCATATTTGTTCATCACATGAATCTGGAAGTTGCGTTCCAGATAGTGTTCCTTAAGCGATGAATAATCTCCATTGGTGAAACGCCGGCCTTTTGCGCCCGGCAGGATGGTGATGGTCATCGCCGAGCGGAACACCGCCAGCCCCTGCTGAAGGATGATTGCCTTTTGTTCATGCAGAAAAAGCAGGGCGCGTTCTATGACGGCGCTGAAATCTTTGATTTGCGCCGCGATGAACATGTCGGCGTGCAAAGCCTCCAGCAGTTCGCTTTCGCTGAACTTCACCAGGTGCTCACCGCTTGATGCCGCTGGGATTTTGCGGGCAATCGTCTCTAAAATAATTTTCGCAACGGCCTGTCGTTTTTCAGCCGTCTTTTGCAAGTCATTCCATTCACGCTGTAACTTGACGCGGTAGTGACTCTTGTCCAGATATTTCAATTCGATGCTGCCATGGTTCCCCGCAAGACCCTGTCCATCCAGCGACAGACTGTTGAGCAGACTCCGCAGGGATTCGGGAGCAGTGGAAAAACCCTCATCGAGAAGACGTTGATTCAAACGTCGAAGCGTCAGGATCATCCAGCCTTCGGCATCAGGTTCCTCCTCACGCATAATGGCGATCATCGCGTTCTCCAGCGCACAGACGTCAGTCAGCACCTTGCCGGATGAGTTGGCGCAGCGCACTTTGACATAGGCGCTCAAGAGGGTGTCTTTTTCGACGATCCTTGCCTCGACCATATCGCCAAGCACCCGCATCACCGGCAGGGTGTCGTGCTGCAGCGTGCGGGATGGAGGCTGTTCCTCCCTGACCTTCATCGAGGGCAACTCCGCCAGCTTGTCGGCGCTGAGGCCCTCGTCGGGATTGCTGTTGAAGATAGCGCCCAGTATCTCCAGCCATTGCCCCCGTATCCGACGCGAAAGATTCAATTTATCGATCTTCTCGATGGCCTCGTCCATGGAGCGCACCAGGGGCTGAACCTGCAGCACATTGGTTTTGTTTTGATCGCGCCGCACAAAATCGCCGCGCTCCAGCATCGAGACTGCAGTGCTGACCTTGGTGGCAGCCATGGGATCTGTTGAATTGAATCCGGCATCGACCTCTTCGTCGCGAAGAATCTCCCCGGCGGTGATGACCACGGCATTTTTATCATCGCGTTTGGCGCGGCGCAGTCCGCGTAGAATTTGAGCGATGTCATGGCGGCTCAGGCGTGAAAAAGCACTCAGGGAAAACTGGGTTTCGATATCCTGTTTGTCGTAAAGCAGCACGCACAGGGCGAGGCTTTTGTCGCGCCCGGCGCGTCCCGCCTCCTGCAGATAATTCTCCAGCGACCCTGGGATATCGGCGTGAATCACCAGGCGAACGTTCTCCTTGTCGATGCCCATGCCGAAGGCGTTGGTGGCGCAAATATGCTGGATGTTTCCGGCGATGAACTCCTCCTGGATGCGCCGCTTTTCAGGGGCGTCCACGCCTGCATGGAACGCCTCGGCCGACAAGCCGAAGTGTTGCAGCCATTTTGCCATATCCTCGGTGCCTTTGCGGGTGGCGCAATAGACTACCGAGGCACCGTCCTCCGGATTCGGTAATCGCTCCACCAGCAGCTGTTTGACATGATCTCTTTTGTCGGCTGAATTGACAACCTGTACCTCGAAGTCGAGATTTGTTCGCTCCGCTCCGCCATCGAAAAGCACGAGCTGCTGCGACAACTCCTTGTGGAAGTGCTGCTGGATCTCCTCGATGACATCGCGTTTGGCGGTTGCTGTGAAGCAGGTGACGGGCGGAGGTGGAACTCCTTGCTGTGCCGCCATTTCACGGATAAAGCGTGAAACATAGAGATAGTCAGGCCGGAATGAGTGTCCCCAGCGGGAGAGGCAGTGCGCCTCGTCAAATATCCAGCAACCGATCTCACGCTGTTTGATCACCTTCCTGAAAGAGACATTGCGCAGTTGCTCCGGGGAGACATACAGGATTGCGATATCACCAAGACGAATTCGCTCAAGCACATCACCACGCTCCGGCGCTGTGAGCATCCCGTATAGCGCTGCTGCAAATGTTGATTCTGTGAGCCGGTTAAGATTATCAACCTGGTCTTTCATCAATGCCTGCAACGGCGAAATGACAATGGAGAGAACCCCCAGGCGCTGGTTGCGCACCAGTGCGGGCAGTTGGAAGCAGAGCGATTTGCCGCCGCCAGTCGGCAGGATCGCCAGCAGCGGCTTGTCATTCATGCCGCTGCGCACGATGGCTTCCTGGAGGCTTCCTCCATCTGCAGTGGACGGCTCCCGGCGGAAGTCGTCAAAGCCGAAGAAGCGTTGAAGCTGCTTGTGTGGATTGTGGTTGATCTGGCAATAGGAACAGGATGGATCGCTGCACCCCTTGTCCCGCAGGCGGCGAACGATTGCCGTCACCTCGGCAAAGCGATGACGAACCCAGGGTGGAAGTATCGAATTCGATCCAGCCACGCGCAGCCATGCCAGCGCATAGGCCATAGACTCCCGTGCCTGCAGTTGTTCAATCTCCTCTGCCTGCGATTGCGCAGCAGTTTGGCAGCCAAGTGCTGCAACCTGGGAAGTAAAATAACTTTTTGCTTCCTGCTGTGTAAATGGCTCGATCTGCAACGCATGGAAGAGTGGCAGCATGGTTTCAGAAAACGCCCATGCATAAAATTGAACTACCCCCTTGTCACTGAGCTTCAATTTTTGGAAAACATCGCACTGGTCCTGAAACAGCAATCCCGCGTTGCGCGCATCGCAAACGGGATCATTCAAAGCGGTGCTGAGCAGGCGGTAGTCCTTTAGCAGATGATGGTAAGGATTTTCAGGGAAGGCGAGCGGGGAGAGGAAGAGGGTGTCAATAACGGGGAGGCTATGTAGATGCAACGCCGGAAAGCTCTTTTTGAGGAGAGGGAGGTCATGGTCGAGAATGTTGTGCCCGAGCACGAAATCGGCGCTGCGTCCAAGATCATCCAGAGCACGAACCACATCACTCTTGCCAAACCGCCCTTTGAGAAGACGTTGCTCTTCCCCGCAAATGGCGCCAACCTTCAGAAGCTTTCCATCGGGAGTCGTCTCCAGATCCAGAAGCAGACTCCGGCTCAAAATTTTCTTAACCCTGTTCATAATGGCGTTTGAAAAATGGAAATGAGGAGTGAAACTTAATTGTCTTAGCTCAGTCGTTTGATAGCAGTTTTATACACTTTACCTCTTTCTCTTTTTCCTATAGCAATCACTGTAACAGTTACAATGTGATCATTGACGTCATAAACGAGTCTGTACCCGGATTGGCGAAGTTTAATTTTGTAGAGATGATTGGATCCAGACAATTTGGCGCTTGGGATGCGCGGCTCCTGCAAAATCTTTATGAGTTTCTTTTTGAAGTGGATACGAATTGTAGCTCCGAGCTTATTCCACTCTTTCAGAGCAGACTTTTTAAACTCAAGCTCATAGCTCATTTATGTCGACCTGAATGGATTCCTCATCCTTGCGCTCTTCCGCAATGGCGAGAAGTTCGAGGTCCTCAACGTGATCCATCAGCATTTCGTATGTTTCGGCTGGAACACAATAAAACGCCGGTTCATTTCTATTGAGTACAGCAACAGGCGCGCCATCGGCGCTTAAAGCTACTTTCATAGGGTTTGCTTTGAGTTCGCTAATACTAGCGGCTGCCTCGGTAAGTATCCTGGTTGTCATGCCATCACTCGTGCGTTAAACTGGTCGCTTATCAGGTCTTAATAATAGTCTTAAAAATTCAACAAGGCAACGTGTGATAAATTTTCCGTTTGGGCCCAAAATTTTCTTGTATATCTGGATGCCCACTTAATTAAGAATAGGTGAAAACATCAAATGAACAGCGGCATACTCTTTATCGTTTCTGCGCCCTCCGGCGCAGGTAAAACATCTCTTCTCAAAGCGCTGCTCGAGAGGCGGCAGGAAGAGATTCAGCCACCTCTGCAGCAGAGGGTGTTGAGCGTATCGCACACCACCCGTAAGTCACGACCGGGTGAAGTCAATGGAGAGCATTACCACTTTGTCTCTGTTGAGCAGTTTCAGCGGATGGTTGGGGAGAATGCGTTTCTTGAATCGGCGCAGGTATTTGACAACTATTATGGGACCACAGAAGCCTCTGTCAGGCAGCAGTTGGAAACGGGTAAGGATGTGATTCTCGAGATTGACTGGCAGGGCGCACGCCAGGTGCGGCAGCGTTTTGCCAATGCGGTCTCTATTTTTGTGGTTCCGCCTTCGATCGAGGCGTTGCGTGAGCGGTTGTCGTCCCGTGGCCAGGACAGTGATGAGATCATTGAACGCCGTATGGCTGATGCCCTCAGCGAGATGTCACATTACGATGAATACGACTACATTGTGGTCAATGATCTGTTTGAACAGGGCGTGGAAGATCTTGAGGCGGTGATGCGGGTGCAGCACCTGACCTTGAAACGGCAACAGGCATCAATCCCGTCGCTGCTGAAAACATAACTTCTCAATAAGTCTGTGCTTTATTTGAATCTGTGCAGGGCTGGGATTCGCTTTTCAGGGACGCGTGAATACATCCCTGGTCGCTTCCGGCATCCTGCCTCTGGCGACATTAATACATCCATGTATGTCATAAACTCTGCTAAAACATCTATGTTTTAGACAGCCCTGAAAAGCAAACCCCAACCCTGCTTACCTGCACGGAGTTATTGAGGTTTTACCTGAAAGCCGGCATCTGACAGCAGGCTTCTCAAGCGCCTGGCGTCATAGCCCTGCAGCACTCTCTCACCGACTTTTATCAGCGGAACAGCACGCGCACGCAGATGGGCAAACTCTTTGGCGGCGCGCCGGCTTGTTTCGATATCCATCTCCTGAAAAGGGATGCCCCATTGTTTCATGGCAGCTTTTGCCCGCCGGCAGTTCGGGCAGTTGCGGGTGGTATAGATGGCAATCCGCGGCAGTTTTTTCTTCGGCATGATGTCTAGCGAGACCAAATCTCAGACTGACGAGGCATGAAATAGATCATTTTCTCTCGCCAAGACGCCAAGACTGCAAAGGTTTTTCTTGGCGAGCTTTGCGCCTTTGCGAGAATCATTCTTGAAATTTGACTCATTTTCAAAGATGTTGGCCACTCAAGGATTACTAGTTCGTTAAACCTCAGTCCTTATTCCTTTCCCCGTCAGTTGACGTTCAGCCTGTGCATATTTTGCCGCAGTTTGATCGATTACCTCCTGCGGCAGTTGTGGCCCCGGTTCTTTTTTGTCCCAATCAAGCGTCTCCAGGTAGTCGCGTACATACTGTTTGTCAAAGCTGGGCGGGCTAATGCCGGGCTGATACAGCTCTGCCGGCCAGAAGCGGGAGGAGTCTGGCGTCAGCACCTCGTCGATCAGATGCAGTACGCCGTCATCATCCAGGCCGAATTCGAACTTGGTGTCGGCGATGATAATGCCGCGTTGCAGCGCGTACTCTGCAGCCTCGGTATAGATCTTCAGACTCAGGTCGCGGACTTTGGCGGCAAGCTCCTCGCCGAGCAGATCTACGGTTTTGGCGTAACTGATATTTTCATCATGTTCACCTGCAGCGGCTTTTGTTGACGGGGTGTAGATCGCCTGCGGCAGCTTATCCGCAAGATTCAGTCCCTCTGGCAGCTCGATGCCGCAGACGCCGCCGCTGCGCTGGTAATCTTTCCAGCCGGAGCCAATCAGGTAACCCCGCACGATGGCCTCTACTGGAAGCGGCTTGAGTCTTTTAACGATAATGGCGCGATCACCAAGGGCGTTGCGCTGACCCTCGTCAGGGACAACTTGTGACAGGAGCATGTCACTGAGATGATTGGGGATGATGTTGCTGGTGCGGTCAAACCAGAAGTTGGCGACACGCGTCAGCACTTCACCTTTGCCTGGAATCGCCTGGGGCAGCACAACGTCAAAGGCGGAGAGACGGTCACTGGTGACGATTAGCAGGTGGTTGTCATCTATAGCGTAGATGTCCCGCACCTTGCCGCGGGTCAACAGCTCAAGTTGTGGAAGCTCGGATTGGTACAGCGCCTTGCTCATGGTCATTTCTGTTTCGCACTGGGAAACAAGGCATTATAGCAAAGAGATGGAAATTTATTCGTGGTGTTGTTTGGGTATAATTGAAGATAATGAAAACTCTATTTCGACAAGGTAAGTGGCAGTTCCTCTCGCGGGTAAAACCCTCGGCAGGGATGCTGGGCGCATTATGCGATGAGAACTATCGCTTGCTGATGCGTCTTGCCCCACAGCTGCTCTCGATGCGCGGGGAGTATCATTCACGCATTAAAGGCGATCCTCCACTGCTCTTGCAGGTGGATCATACCGGTCCTTTTACGCGGGAAGTACGTCTCAATTACCTCTTTGAAACATCAGGCGGCGGGAGTCCGCTTCTGGATCCCGAGATGCTGTTGCGACTCTACCTGGATACGGGACAGGTTGAGGTGATTGAAATCAAGCGGCAGCAATGTCTGCCACTGGAGGGTTTATACCAGTCACCGGGATTGCAGCAGAAATGGAAGGCGAATCTCTTTGCAGGGCGCTGGCTGGATTACTGTCTGAGTAAAAATTATCGTTTCAGTCGAATATCTTCCTCTTGAATAAAATGGTCTCAAGAGCCTCTTGAGAACTCTCAAAAGCTGTTATTTCGACTGAAAGGAGAAATCTTAAGTTATTGACAAATAAGATCTCTCACATTCGTTCGAGATGATAAAGCTAACGATTTATGGATTTTGCAAGAGTCTCTCAATATAATACTTGACTAATTTACTGGGTTTTATCATAATTACCCTTGTAATTAGTATGAAATTAGAAATTGAGGTGTAATTATGAGGCTTTCTACCAAAGGTCGTTATGCAGTGACTGCGATGCTGGACCTGGCGCTACATGGGTCTGACGGGCCGGTGACACTGGCAGATATCTCTGAAAATCAGGGTATCTCTCTTTCCTATCTGGAACAGCTGTTTGCTTCACTGAGAAGCAAGGGACTGGTGCGCGGCGTACGCGGTCCCGGCGGTGGATACTTTCTTGGCCGCGATGCCGATGAGATCAGCATCGCCAACATTATCTGCGCTGTGGATGAGTGGGTTGAATTTACACGCTGCCGTGGCAAGGAGAACTGTTCCGGAGGACATCGCTGTTTGACACACTCGCTGTGGAATTCGTTGAGCAAGCAGATCTATGAGTTTCTCGAAGGAATTACTCTGGAAGAGTTGATCCGGAATGCTGATGTACTGGACATTGATGTCCAACAGAAACGTGAAAAAGAGGCGTTGAAACTGGCTAGCTGAAACAAAGCCAATCCAACTGATAAAAAAGCCCGCAATTGCGGGCTTTTTTATTTTGTGGGGGAGGGAGTATGATTCAGGCTCATTGAGCAGCAGCCTTACTGTCGCTCGGTACTGAGTCGATCCATCGGGAGCATCTTGTTGTCCATACTGCGAAAGCTGATCCGTCGCATTCCGTTATCACTGTTTGCCGCTATTGTCGGGGTGATCGCCGGGCTAGGGCTGTGGGATATTCTGGATGCCCTGCAGAAGGATGAAGTCAATCAGATTTATCAGCGGCAACTGCAGGAAAATCTTGAACAGCGCTCCCATGAGTCGCTGATCTACTTTCATAACGCAATCCAGGGCTATAAATCATCTGCCCAACTTCTTGCAAGCCATCGCCGCCTGGCGAATTATCTCGATCCGCTCTACTGGTTTTCTGATGATCAGGAGTCGGTGGTTGTCTATCATGACAAACAGCCGCCCTGGCTGCCGCTGCCCTCCCGCTGGAAGTCGCTGATCTCACCGAGTCATATTTTGCTGATTGATCGCATGGGAGTAGTGAGAGAGAGTTACCAGGCCGGGGGCTTACCGCTGCCTGAAGGCCTTTCGTCACGTATCAATGATTATCTTTCCACAGGCCAAACCCAAGCCTATCTCACCATCGTTGACAGCAAGCCATGGTTGCTGGTTTCTACAGTTGCTGAAGATGCCGCATACAATGTCATGGGAACACTGATGCTGGTGGTCCCTGTTGACGAGAAGTTTCTGCAGACCGCTCAGCCGGGACTCTCGCGCAAGGGAGTGGTGACCGCGCTGCTGGATTCAAGTGAACAGCGTCTGTTAGCCACCAGTAATTCACGGATGATACCAATTGGGGACGAAGCAGCAAAGATGTCAGAGAAATATGCTGTGACCTCGCAAACCTTTCTTGACAGCGGTGAAACCAATCAGGAGATGTTGTTTGCAACCTTTATCCCGCTGCGCCCAATGCGTAGTATGGCGCTGCGCATTGTGCGTCTCGAGCAGCACCAGCGAGGAATTGTTGCACTCACTTTTATCGCTTTTTTCTCGCTGCTGTTCATGCTTGTCTCCAATCGGCTCAGCGCAGCGCTGCGGCGTCTTTCGAAATTTTCCCAGCGGGCGCTGGGCATCTCCCAACCCGTCAGGGAGAGCGGCAACCAGTTGATGATTCTTGAGGACTGGATGAAGCAGTTCATCCGCCTTGTGCGTGACGCAAGAGAAGAGATGCGCGTCCTGCATGCATCAGAAATCCGGCAAAAAGAGGCTTTGACCACTGCGATTATGGAGGCATCTCTCGATTCGATTGTTACCGTTGATCAGAGTGGTTCAATCATCGACTTCAATCCCACTGCAGAGAAAACATTTGGTTATCAGGCGGCGGATGCAAAAGGCAGGCCGGTTGAATCACTGATTATCGATGCGGCCAGTCAGGTGCATTTCTCTGATGTATTGAAGACCAGCTTCGAGAGTGGTGAAGAAGTTTGGGGTTTGCGTCTGGAGATGATTGCCCACCATAGTGATGGGAGCAAGTTTCCCGTTGAAGTGGCGATCAAGCCAATTCTGATTGACAGCAGTACGCTGTTTACCATCTATCTGCATGATATCTCTCAGCGGCGCAAGCAGGAGCAGGAGATACGCTCACTGGCGGCATTTCCCGGAGAGAGTCCGATCCCGGTCATGCGTGTCAATCGTGAAGGGGTGATCACCTATGCCAACGCAGCAAGCGAGCCCCTGCTGGAATCTCTCGGCGTGACCCGCATGCAGTTGATCCCTCTGAACTGGCGCTCAAAAATCGAGTATGCCCTGGACCGGAATAGTGACCATGAGAGTGAGGTCGAACTGGGTGGGCGCATCTATTTTCTGCTGATTGCTCCCATCACAGGTCTTGATTATGCCAATCTCTATGCCCGGGATATTACCGAAATGCGTGCTGCCGAAGCTGATGCCAGGCGTCACCAGACCGAGTTGGTGCATGTTTGCCGTCTCAGCAGCATGGGAGAGATGGCGACGGGGCTTGCTCATGAGCTGAATCAGCCACTGGCGGCAATCATCAATTATGCGAATGGCGCCAAACGGCGTTTTGTCAATGGTGCGACTGCTGAGGAACTGGCGGAACCTCTGCAGCGAATCACCAGTCAGGCCGGCAGGGCGGCGCGCATTATCAAACGACTGCGGGAGATGGTTGAGCGGCAGGTTCCGGTGCGCAACAGCGCCAGGCTGAATAATCTGGTGCATGAAGTGCTCTCATTTCTGGATTTTGAGACGCGAAAAAACAACATTCAGATCAAACTGGATCTGGCCGATGATCTGCCGTCCGTCAGCATCGATCTTGTGCAGATTGAACAGGTGATCCTGAATATGATACGCAACGCAGTGGATGCGTTGCTAGATTCAGGGTTATCTCCCGGTGTGATTCGTATCAGTACATCACGCAGGGATGCTATGCTGACGGTCACAGTCGAAGATAATGGTCCGGGGTTGAGTGCAGAAGCTGAGAGCCGCATCTTTGAACCATTTTTCACGACCAAGCAGCGCGGTATGGGAGTGGGTTTGTCGATCAGTGAAACCATTGTTGCCGATCATGGTGGTAAAATCAGTCATGCAAAAAGCAGTCTGGGCGGCGCTGCGTTTACAATATGGCTGCCAGTTACCCGGCAGAATCAACAGCAGGAAGAGTCATGAACAACGATATTGAAGAGAAAAATAACCAACAGAGTGAGCAGCAGGGAGTGGTTTTCATCGTTGATGACGATGAGGCGCTGCGTGATTCCCTGCGCTGGCTGCTTGAGTCTGTTGGACTCAAGGTGGAAACCCATGATTCGGCAAACTCTTTTTTGCAGAGCTACTATCCCGGTCAGTCAGGCTGTCTGCTGTTGGATGTGCGTATGCCCGGTATGAGCGGCCTGGAACTTCAGGAGCAGCTGGAGAGCAGGGATGTCAGGCTCCCTGTGGTGATCATCACCGGGCATGGCGATGTTTCCATGGCCGTGCGTGCATTGAAAGCCGGCGCCCTGGATTTCATTGAGAAACCCTTTGATGATGAACTGCTGCTGGCATCGATTCAGAGTGCGCTTTCACTGGATGTGGAGCAGCGTAAAAGTCGAGCGACCCAGGCAGAGATCCTGGCTCGTCTGGCGCAGTTGACAAGGCGGGAGCACCAGGTGATGGAGCTTGTCACCAAAGGAAGAGCCAACAAGCAGATAGCGGCTGAACTCAACGTCAGCGCCAAGACCGTTGAGGCCCACCGCGCCCATGTGATGGAGAAGATGCAGGCGAATTCTCTTGCCGAGCTGGTGCGGATGTCGATGCTTGTGTCAGGCAACAGTTAGTGGAACTCTGATATATTCGTCATTGCGAGGAGCTTGCGACGAAGCAATCTCGTAGCTCTTGAATAACCTCGTGCAGTCCAATAGTTCATAGGATGTGCTCAGGCGGCTGTCAACCTCCCGCCGATACGCTGTCCCATTTTGAGACTTTCGCCACTTGTCATGAACTCGTCCCATGCGATGCGGTCTTTGGGGAACAGCAGGATCACCGTCGAGCCCATGTTGAAGCGTCCCATCTCGTCGCCCTTGAACAAGGTCAGCTGTTGCTCCGATTGAGGCGCGTATTCCCAGCTGCTGATGCGATGTCTTACCGGCGTCACGATCCCGTCCCACACGGTTTCCATGCTGCCGACGAAAATTGCTCCTACCAGGATCATGGCCATTGGTCCGGCATCCGTGTCAAACAGGCTGATCACACGTTCATTGCGTGCAAACAGATTGGGCACCGACCCGGTCGTATACTGGCTGACGCTGAAGAGGCGCCCCGGCACATGGTGCATTTTTCTCAGATGACCATCCATCGGCATATGGATGCGGTGGTAGTCCCTGGGGGAGAGGTAAATGGTTGCAAAATTTCCCTCTGCAAACAGTGCGGTCATCTTCTCGTCACCACCCAGCAATTCCAGCAGCGAGTAGTCGCGGCCCTTTGCCTGGATCAATCGTCCCTGCTCGATCCGGGCAGCCTGACTCACCTCGCCGTCGACCGGACTGACGATATCATTTTCCCCGGCGGCAAGCGGGCGTGCGCTGCTCTCCAGTTGACGGGTGAAAAATGCGTTGAAGCTCGGGTAGAGATCTGCATCCTTGATCACTGCTTCACTGAGATCCACATCATAATGGTTGACAACCCAGCGAATGATGCTGTTCTTCAGCGGTTGCCATTCGCTGCGGGCAACGGCATACATCATGGCTGAGAGCAGATGATGGGGCAGTATTGGCATGACGACTGTAAGCAGACGTTGCGGCCATGAGGGAGTGTCATTGCTGGCTGGAGTAGTCATGGTTCAATGATATTTAAAATGTCAGTGGCGAGATGTTCGGGGTTTGTCAGATCGATAAAGTAGGCTGCTATTTCACCCTGCGGATTGACCAGTGAGAGTGTCACACTGTGATCGATGCGGTAATTGCCCTCCTGATCCGGCGGCTGTTGTTTGTAATAGATCGAAAACTCCTTTGCAAGAGCATGCACATCTTCTTCACTGCCGGAGACGCCGGTGAAGCCGGGATGGTAGCCTGTGACATAGGTGCGCAGACGTTCAGGCGTGTCCCGCAGCGGGTCAAGCGAGACAAAGATGAACTTCAGCGACTGTTGAACTTCAGGGTTGATCGCCAGCCGGTTATAGAGCCTGACAATATTCCCCAGTGCGGCGGGGCAGATGTCAGTGCAGTAGCTGTCGCCAAAATAGAACAGCGACCAGTGCCCTT
>JAIVTC010000031.1:0-2560 GCA_048629055.1 Candidatus Bathyarchaeota archaeon | reverse complement strand
GATCAGGGTCTCTTTGCGGTCAGGACCGGTTGAGATAATATCGATCGGCGTTTCACACAGCTCTTCGATCTTGCGCAGATAATCTTTCGCGGCTTGCGGCAGCTCATCGTAGGATTGTGTACCAACTGTCGATTCACTCCAGCCAGGCATTTCGATATAGTTCGGTTTACACTGCTCGAAAAGATCGGCGCCGACAGGCGGGACGTCCACTTCAGTTCCATTCAGATCGTAGGAGACACAGATCTTGATCCGCTCCATGCCGTCGAGCACATCCAGTTTGGTGATGCAGATGCCGGTGACGCTACACACTTGAAGAGAGCGGCGCAGTGCAACGCTATCGAGCCATCCACAGCGGCGCTGACGCCCGGTAGTGGCGCCGAACTCATGGCCTTTCTCTCCCAGGTATTTGCCGTCATCATCAAACAACTCAGTCGGAAATGGCCCTGAGCCGACACGCGTGGTATAGGCCTTGACGATGCCCAGGATATAATCGAGATCCGCAGGACCGACACCTGTGCCGCCGGCGGCACCGCCTGCCGTCGTGGTTGAGGAGGTGACATAGGGATAGGTGCCGTGATCGATATCCAGCAGCGCGCCCTGTGCTCCCTCGAACATGATGCTTTTGCCGTCGCGTCGCATCTGGTGCAGGATGCCAGGAATATCACCAATCATGGAGATCAGGGTTTCACGCTGCTGCAGTATCTCGTCGAGTACAGCCTGATAGTCAACACTGTCGGCCTTGTAGTAGTGCTGCAGCGCAAAGTTGTGATACTCCATCACCTCTGCCAGGCGCTCTTTGAAGTGCGCTTCGTCGACCAGTTCTCCCAGGCGCAGACCGCGTCGGGAGACCTTGTCCTCATATGCAGGGCCAATGCCACGGCCGGTGGTGCCGATCGCCTTGTTGCCGCGCGCGACTTCACGCGCATTATCCAGTGCGATGTGGTAAGGCAGAATCAACGGGCAGGATTCACTGATCCTGATGCGGTCACGTGCAGAGACGCCAGCCTCATCCAGTTCGGCCAGCTCTTTCAACAGAGCTGCAGGCGACAACACCACGCCGTTGCCAATCAGGCAGAGCACATCTTCACGCAACACACCGGAGGGGATCAGGTGCAGAACCGTCTGCCTGCCATCGATCACCAGCGTGTGACCGGCGTTATGTCCGCCCTGAAAACGCACCACGGCCGAAGCTTTTTCGGTCAGCAGGTCAACGATCTTGCCTTTACCTTCATCGCCCCACTGGGTACCGATGACGACTACATTTTTTCCCATCGTTCAAATCTCAAATGAGTGATTTTTATTGGTTGCATCAGTCTGTTAACTCAACTGATGCACATTAATTAACTGTGAGGTACTTGCATAATTCCGATATACGTCATTCCGGCGAAAGCCGGAATCTATAGAATCAACCATTTACAGATCAAGAGAAATGGATTCCGGCTAAAAACATGCCGGAATGACGGAATTTTGCAAGTACCCCTGTTACTCTAAGCTCTCGACAACCCAGCCTTTGTCGCTATGGCGTATCACCGAGGCACACTGCATCTGCGCCGCATCGCCCTGCTGTCCGGGCAACTCCCAGATAACGCATTTGCCTTCGTTTCGCAGCTGCTCCACCAGGGACAACAGCCCGGCATCTTCACTCCAGGGAGCAAGAATCGCCTCTCTGCGAGGTGGTTGCTGCTCTTCGGCAACACGCACCAGTACTTTCAGATAGGCGCTGAAGCCGGTTGCCGGACGCGCTCTGCCAAAGGCCTTGCCGACATCATTGTAGCGTCCACCGCGGGCAATCTCGGTGCCGCTTCCCGGTGTAAAGGCGGCAAACACGACGCCCGTCTGATAATGGTAAGCGCGCAGTTCCGCCAGGTCGTAATGGATAGAGAGATCCGCAACACGTCGCTGCACCTGTACGGCAACCTGCTGCAGATAGTCGAGTGCTTCATGAACTTCCGCAGATGCCGCAGCGAGCAGCTCGCGGGCTGTGTCGAGTACTGTCTCATCACCATTCAACTGCGCCAGCGCATTGAGCATCGAAGCATCGCTGTCGCTGAGATCAAAACCGGCGATCAGCGTTTTGATCTCCGGGATTGCCTTGCGCTGCAGTGCTTCAAACAGCGCCATCTCCTGCTCATGATCGAGTCCGGTCTGTTTGACCAGGGCGCGATAGATGCCGACATGGCCGAGATCGACATGCAACCGCTTGACGCCGGCCGCCCTGATGGTCTGCAGCATCAGCAGCAGTATTTCGACATCACTGGCAATGCCGTCATGGCCGAACAGCTCCGCACCCACCTGCAGCGGGTTGCGGGTGCCGCCAAAATGCTTGGAACGTGTGCGCAGTACGCTTCCCATGTAACAGAGACGCGTTGGCGTATCGCGGCGCAGCTTGTGCGCATCGATACGCGCCACCTGCGGAGTAATATCTGCACGCACTCCCATCATACGACCGGAAATCTGGTCGGTCAGCTTGAAAGTATGCACGTCGAGATCACTGCCCGTTCCTGTCAGCAGAGAGTCGAGATATTCGATGAAGGGGGTCATCACCAGCTCATAGCCCCAT
>JAIVTC010000030.1:0-3651 GCA_048629055.1 Candidatus Bathyarchaeota archaeon | reverse complement strand
TCCGCTAAACTGAGCTATATTATATAAGGCTATACGAAAATTCATCAAAATATCGTAATTTTCGAGACATAAACAGCTGTATCATTGGAATAGCGTGGGACGTTACACTGGCTCTTCAACTTCTATTAGCTGGCAATAAGACTATGAACCAGTAGCAGCGACTCCAGCAACTCCTCCACCGTGGTTGCCGCGCCAGTCAGGCAGCGGCCATCACGCACCTTGATTCCCGCCAGATTGGGCTGGCGGTCGGTAAACTAAGGCGCTGATCGAGCAGGCCATCCGGGGAGCGGGCGCCCAGCAGCACGCTGCAGGCGCCGCAATCCCCCTCGCGGCAGCCTGACTTCGTAGCATTGAGCCCCAGCTCACGACGCAGCAGGTCGAGCCCGGACAGCCCGGCGAGCAGTTCGCTGATCATCGGTCGGCAGTTGAGGATGAATGGGATCATTATTTTCCGATCAGGCCTTCAGGAATCTCAAGCCCGACTTCACGGTAGTATTTCGCTGCTCCTGGATGCAGCGGCGCCGGCAGCCCGACAAGGGCCGCCTCCACTTTTATCGCTTTGGATGCCTGGTGGCTGGAGTGCAGAAACGGCAGGTTTTCGTAGATAGTTTTGGTGATCAGGTAAACTGCCTCTTCGTCCACGTCGTTGCGCACTGCGAGGAAGTTGGGCTGGGCCATGGTGTTGATATCTTTCGCCTGCCCTGGATAGGTCTCAGCCGGAATCACAAATCGGGTCCAGAGGTTCATGCCAGCATTGGCTTTCTTGATCTGCGCATCGGTAAACTCGAGTATTTTCACCTTGTCATCGGTGCCTGTAAAGAGTTTGGTGACGGCGTCTGTAGGGATGCCGGCGGGAAGGCTGACCCCTTCCACCTGGCCATTCCGCAACGCCTCGGCACTGGGGCCGTAGCCTCCATACAGCAGATCATAATCCTTGTCGATGTCGATGCCCAGGCTCTCTAGAATAGTGCGGTTTGAGCTAATGGTGCCTGAGTTCTTATTGCCCATTGCCATTTTTTCTCCTTTCAGACCCGCCATATCCTCGATGGAGCCACTCCTGGCGTGCTCTCTCTTGACGATAAACTGCTCCACATTCTGCCATAGCATGCTGACAGAACGCAGATGGGTCTGCGGGCCCTCTTTGGCGTAGGTGCCAATACCAGTCCAGGCATAACTGCCGAACATGCCCATAAGAATCGCGAACTGGGCCTCGTTCTCCTGCAGCAGTTTGAGGTTCTCGCCGGAGCCGGCGGAGTTGATGGCGGAGATGCCGATATTCTGCATCGGCTGCAACTTCTCCTTGATGAGTGTGGCCAGGGCAACCCCCACCGGATAGTAGGTGCCTCCACTGCTTCCGGTGGCGAGTATGTAGTTTCGCTCCTCCGCCGCCTGGGCACCCAAGGCAGCGCCGAGGCAAGCAACGAGCGCCAGTACGAACCTCCTGAATCTTTTGGTTTGCATATCCCTGATCTCTCGAGAGGATTCTATGTGGTTATTAACTGGATATGCTATGCTCGTGAAACACATCTGTCGAGTGAATTCGCGATCGATACGTTCCTCAGCACATCCTACATATCCGTAAACAATGCGCGGACTTATTGAGAAATGACTTCTATCTTCTTGCTTCGCTCTTATCAGCGATAGTAGCCGCTGCCGACAACCCATCCGAATGCTTCAAACAGGAGTACATATGATCGCTTCGGTTGAGGCGTGGTCTTTCCTCTCTTCGGAAACCAGTATTCTGCATAACCGCCGCCAGTTTTGGCAAGTGCGAGAAATTCCTTGATAAAATAAGTGCCGTTCCGGTCCTTAGCCCATCTTTATCCAAAAATAACTTCCCGATCCTGCTTGCCCTGCTGTCCCTCTTCTGCGTTGCAGCAAGAGTTACATAACGCTGCTATGCGCCCCTTGCTGCGCCTTGAAGAGGAACAACATTGCTGCGCGATATCGGTAAGTTATTTATGGACAACTCCTTAGTATAGACTGCCTGCAGCATACTGACCGCCGTTTCGACCTCGCTCTTGATCAACAGGTCATGAGCCGAGATTGCTTCCGGTTTTTGTGGCTGTGCGGCAGCAGGAAAAGAGAGAAACACCACATTCAACAGAACCACTATGAGTGACAACAATATCTTTTTCATTCACTCTCTCCTCTTCTTTTGTTAAGGAAGGTCTCAATACCTCCATGGGGAAAGGCTATTGTCTGAACAGCACATTTGTAAATAATGCACAGGGTTATTGAAATGTTACAACAGCGCAAACCACAATTATATGGAATAATAGTCATGTACATAGTAATTGCAGCATCATGACTAATCATATCCTGATAACCTCCTTTTCAACATGGGAGTCTCATCACACCTCGAACTCGTCAGATGACCTGCTGCATCTGCTCGGCGAGAGAGGGCATAGCCCGTTCCACTCTCTGAGAAAAGTTCCTGTTGATTTCGAATTGGCCCCGCAGCGTTTCCTCGAGAGGTTCAACGAGCTTCGGCCCAAAGTGTTGATCTGCTGCGGCATGGCGGAGGAGCGGACAAAACTCAGCATCGAGTTCAGGGCAGTTCTCGATGAAAAGATCCTGCGAACCAATGTCGATCTGGAAGCATTGACTGCCGACCTGCCGATGACGGAGATCAGCCATAATGCGGGAGGGTTTGTGTGCAACACACTCTACTTCAGGACGCTCGACCACCTCTACTCACAAGAGGAGAGGCATTACTGCATTTTTGTCCACGTGCCGCTGCTCACAGAGGAGAACAGGAGTTTGCTGGCGGCGGATTTTATAGCGATCATCGAGAGGCTGTCGGCCATGTCATTATGATGACGGCCTTTATCGTAAAGCGTTTATTTGAAAGAGCAGCAGAAGGCACAACATGTTATATCAACTCCTGAAGGATTCGAGCAAACGCTATCCCGGCAATATTGCGGCAGTGTATGACAACAGGGAGTACAGCTACCGGGAACTGCTGCAGTCAACAGACCGGATGGCCGACTCCCTGCTGGAGCTTGGCTTGAAGAGAGGCGACAGGCTTGCCTTTTACCTGTTTAACCGTCCGGAAATCATCATCTGCTATTTCGCCTGTTTCAAGATCGGCGTTACCGTCATCCCCATCAATTACAGGCTCAAGGAGGAGGAAGACCACTATATTCTTGATCATTGCAAACCGCTCTTCCTGGTCAGTCAGAAGAGTCTCTATTCCCAGATCGCAGGCATCATGCATGAACTGCCTGGCATCAGGCACTGCTACCTGGTCGACTCGGAGGTGGAGTTTGCCAATACCCTCCCCTTTTCAGATCTACTGAAACCCGTGCAAACAACAACTTCCCATGCGGAAATCCCGGACGATACGGACGCCGTTGTCCTCTATACCTCCGGCACCACCGGGAGACCCAAGGGCGCCGAACTGGCGCATGATCAGATGGCGGCCCACACCCTGGGACACTGCAAACTGGTCGATTACCAAGGCCGGGACAAGACGCTGGTATGCCTGGCGCTCTCCAACAACTTCGCCTTCAGCCACCAGCTGCTCTCCGCTATTCATGCCGGCGCCACCCTGGTGATCAACCCCGCTTTCGATGCGGAAGAGGTGCTGCAGAGGATCGAATCAAGCGGCATCACCATGCTCTACATGATGCCGGTAATGTTTCATGC
>JAIVTC010000029.1:0-8661 GCA_048629055.1 Candidatus Bathyarchaeota archaeon | reverse complement strand
ACAGGCACGGTGAGGCCCGACTCCTTTACACATGGCTCTTCCGAACAACGCGTACGCTGGTTCAAAAAAGGAATCATCGGCGGCAATATCAACAGTTGCGACACCTTTTCTGCTGCATCACTGTAGATTCAGGACTAAAGTCCCGTCTCCGGATTAAGCGGAGATGAGGCTTTTGCCTCACAGGAACGTGGCAACGAAGAATCTGTAATGAAATAATCACTTTTCTACATTCTCATAAATCTCATCGATAAACCGGGGAGTGCAGATGGCCAGAAAAACCAGATCAGCAATGCCTGTATTGGTTATTCTCTGTTTTGTCATTGCTGGAATCAGCACCACGTCCCCTTCGCCAACATGTTCTTGAAAGCTCTCGCCAACCTCAACAAGTCCAGTTCCTTCGAGGATAATATAACGTTCTGCTGTCGCTGAGAGGCGATGCCAGCGGGTCGTTGCGCCGGGCTTTACACGCGCCTGCGCGATCGAAAGTCCGGCATCATCCGCTGTATTGAATAGTTCCGTGATGTAACAGCCTTCATCAATGTAGAATTCAGCTTCAGGGTTGAATTTGTATACGGCTTCTTTCATTGGAGTCATGTGGAGTCGTTAAAATTGACGCGCAGTAGTGCTTCTTGCAAAACTTGTAAATAGTGAGTTTTGTCATCTCGAACGCATGTGAGAGATCTTATTTATGAATCCGTTAAGATTTCTCCTTTCAGTCGAAATGACAGCTGCTGAGAGTTTTGCAAGAGGTTCAGTATACAGTGCATTTTTTCACGCTACAGATAACGATTCATCAACATCTGGAGTTGCTGTCAGTGTTATACTCGCAAGTTGCTTGATTCTCCATAATACAAACAGGTAACTTCATGAATATCGCAGCAACGATTCCCAGGCTCGTCCTTGTCGCAGGACTCTGTGTCGCCGCAACCCAGGTGCAGGCGCTTGGAAGACCGTTTTCCGGAGCGCAGTATGCGCAATTGCTGACTTTTGCGACGGCGCCAGGCATAGGAGGCGCTTCTTTCACCGTTGATGATGATCTGGGAGATGTGGACTATGACATCTGGAAGTTGCCGCTGCAGCACGAATTTGATGTCGATGGCTGGGACGGCAAGCTGATTCTGCGTGGAACCCTCAGTTATATGAAAGCATCCCAGGATCAGCGCTGGTTGCCGGGTGACAGATCGGAAGTGATTGAAGCAGACTGGAAATCCTATGGCGGCAGTATCGGCGTCGGGGCTCGCGTTCCGCTGGGTAATGGTTTCTCCTTTATTCCGGCGCTGGGTTTCGGACTTGCCAGCCTTGAAAATGATGCTGACTTCAAGGGTGCGCGCACACAAAGCGAGATTCAGCCCATAGCTGACGGTACTGCGTACAACTGGGACATGAATGCGACCATCTTCACCGGTGCTCTCGGACTCTCATACATTGGTGATATCGGTAATGATTTTGATCTGGACGCTAACGCCTATTACACCTACAGTTATGTCTCATCATTCGACAGCAGCAGCGATTTCCAGGACATTGGTGATTCGACAAACACTCTTAACTTCAGGGCCGATATCGGTCACCCGTTAGGATTCTCTATAGCCGGGTATCCCATGGATGGTGTTCTGCACCTGGGGAATACCACTTTTGTTGGTTCCAACAGGGATGTGCTGGGGTTCAGCTATTTCAACGAGGTCGGTTTTTCCCTGCGCACCAATCCGCAGAAACTTGCGACACAACTGAAGTTGCCTTTTTCTGTCAGCAGCCTCAGCGTGGGTGTCAATGCTATTTTTGGTGATGACATCAGCGGCTGGAGCATGCTCTTCGGCTATAAGTTCTAGCCTCAATTAGAGAGGGGTTGCGGAGTGTTCGAACTGGTTCGTGCAGGTGGTTGGCTGATGGTGCCGATACTGCTCTGTTCTGTGATCGCACTGGCGATCATTATCGAGCGCTTTATCGCTTTGCGGCGCACGCGCGTTATTCCCGACAATGTCGTGCAGAATGTCTACAGGGAGTATAAACAGGCGACATTAACTCCTAATTATATCAATTCGCTGCATGACAAATCACCGATGGAGCAGATACTTGCGGCGGCGCTGTGGAACCGGAATCAGCCTCGCGCCGTCATGAAAGAGGCGATCGAAGAGACGGGACGGCAGGTGACCCATCGTCTGGAGCGCTACCTGGGCAGTCTTGCCACCATCGCAGATATTACTCCGCTGCTGGGACTGCTTGGGACCGTTATCGGCATGATCTCGGTGTTTGCAGAGATTGTTTCGGCGGGTGTGGGCAACCCCGGTGCGCTTGCCGGCGGGATTTCACAGGCGCTGATTACAACGGCGGCTGGTCTCTCTGTCGCAATTCCGGCGATGTTATTCCATCATTTTCTGGCCTCAAGGGTTGATGAACTGCTGCTCGATATGGAAGATAAGGCAGTGCAGATGGTTGATGTTTTACATCGGAGCAACAACTAGTGCTGTGCCTTGTTGCGAAGCACCACAGTAACGCCGCATCCATCAATACAACCCTGACGGAGTACTAGGTGCAACTGCGGGCGCGTCCAAGGAAAACGCCAAGGGTCAATCTCACGCCGCTGATCGATGTGGTTTTTCTGCTGCTGATTTTTTTCATGGTTTCAACAACTTTCAGGGATTCGGCCCGCATCAAGGTTGTGCTTCCCTCGATAGAGACAGAACAGTCTGAAGATCAACGCAGGGTCGAGCTCACCATACAGATCGCGGCAAACGGTATGATGTCGGTAAATGATCGCGAGCTCGTCAAATCCTCTCCTCAATTGTTGAAGCGGGCGATCGTCGAGATTGCCAGGGGGGAGACGGATATCCCGATTACAGTAAAAGCCGACAAAAATGCACCATTTCAAGCTGTCATGACGGTGATGGATGTCGCGGCACAGCTTGGTCTGGAGCAGCTCACGTTTCCCGGAAGAAAGCTGGCGCCAGAAGAGGAGTAGGGGGCGCAGACCGGATGATGTTGAGACTCGCCTCCTCTCTATCGAGGTTATGTAATAAGTTCTCAATAACCCAGTGCATTTAATACGCATTATCCAGCCGTAGGTTGGGCAAAGGAGCGATAGCGACGTGCCCAACGGATGCATTGCTTGTTGGGCACGTCGTGCCTCCTTTGCCCAACCTACAATTGCACGGGATTATTGAGAAGTAACAAAGTTATTCAAGAGTCTGCATGAAGACACCTGGCTATTTATGGAAAGCCTGGCATCCGCTGGCGCTGTTGCTCTCCCCCTTATCGCTGTTGTTTCTGCTCGTCTCCATGCTGCGGAGAGCGGCTTACCGGTTGCATCTGAAAAAGGTCTATCGTGCTCCGGCGCCGGTTATCATCGTTGGCAATATCAGTGTTGGTGGGACAGGAAAAACTCCACTGGTGATCTGGCTGTGCCGCTATCTTTCCCGTATGGGTTATCGTCCGGGGGTGGTGCTGCGCGGCTATGGAGGCACGGCAACCCACTGGCCTCAACAGGTTCGGCCCGGCAGCGATCCGCATCGTGTTGGTGACGAGGCTGTTGTGATCGCAACGGAGACAGGCTGCCCGGTGTGCGTGGATCCGAATCGCGCCGAGGCTGTCAGGGAGTTGCTCAGGCACAACCCATGTGACGTGGTCATCTCTGATGATGGTTTGCAGCATTATGCATTGGCACGTGATATTGAGATTGCCGTCGTCGATGGTGAACGCCGCTTTGGAAATGGCCTGCTGCTTCCGGCAGGTCCTTTGCGCGAACCTGTATGGCGATTGCGCACGGTTGACTTCGTGATCATGAATCAGCGCTGTAGTCCGGGTTATCACTGTATACGTCTTGCTCCCGGGCATCTCATCAACCTTGCAACGGGGGAGGAGCTGCCTATCGAAGAGATGCGCGGTCACAGGGTGCATGCTGTCTCGGGTATTGGTAATCCGGGACGTTTTTATGAGTTGCTTCGCGATGCCGGAATGCAGGTTGAGGAGAGCAGCTATGCTGACCATCACAATTTTACAGCTGCAGATATCACGTTCAATGATGACCTGATGGTTATCATGACAGCCAAAGATGCAGTAAAATGTCGGCCTTATGCGACTGACAGGCACTGGTATCTGAAGTTGAAAGTGCAGCCCTCTGCAGACTTCATTCGCCAGTTCACAACGACCTTGAGATTGAAAGCAAGCATGAAGCGGAATGAAAATGGATAAAAAACTCCTCGATATACTGGTTTGCCCCCTGTGCAAGGGAAAACTGACCTATGACAAGAAGGCATCCGAGCTGATCTGCGCCGTTGACCGCCTTGCCTACCCTATACGCGATGGCATCCCGATGATGTTGGTAGTCGATGCGCGAAAACTTCCTGCAGATGAAGAGATCTCTGCATGAGCGATTTCCATATCGTTATTCCCTCGCGATATGGGTCGACACGCCTGCCGGGAAAACCGCTGCTGCAGATTGGCGATCTCCCCATGGTGATGCATGTGGTGCAGCGCGCCAACGAAAGTGGTGCTGTCTCTATTACAGTGGCGACGGATGATAAACGTATTGCCGGCATTGCATCAGCCTCCGGCGTGGATGTCTGCATGACAGCTGCTGATCACCCCAGCGGTACTGACCGGCTGGCAGAGGTTGTGGAGAAGATGGGCTGGGATGACGATGCCGTTATCGTCAATCTGCAGGGCGACGAACCACTCATGCCGCCACGCCTGCTGCAGCAGGTTGCCGGGAATCTCCAGGCAAATCCCGCCGCCAGTATTGCGACACTCTGTACGGCAATCACGCAGCAACAGGAGATCTTCAATCCCAATGCTGTCAAGGTGGTGATGGACCACAGCGGTTTTGCCCTCTACTTCAGCCGCGCTCCGATTCCCTGGTACCGTGACGGTTTCGCGTTGGAAAACGTGGAGCGGCCGCAGATGCTGCAGCACTATCGACATCTCGGTCTCTATGCCTACCGCGCCGGCTTTCTCAGGCGCTACAGCAGTTGGCAGCCTGCGCCTGTGGAGCAGTGCGAATCACTCGAGCAGCTGCGCGCCCTGTGGATGGGAGAGAAGATACACGTCGCAGAGGCGTTGGAGACTCCTCCACCCGGCGTCGATACGCAACAGGATCTGCAGCGGGTGAGGGAGATCCTCGGTCACTAAATAGAAAGTTTGCAGGCATTAGTAGGCAGTTTGCAGCTAATATATCCCCTCTCCCTTTGGGAGAGGGTTAGGGTGAGGGGATTTCAACAGCAAATGCTTGTTCCTGCACCCCTCATCCTAACCTTCTCCCCGGGGAGAAGGGACTCTCAACCGGGCATGAAACCATGGCGCAAGAGATAGAGCTGAAATTCCTGGTCCGCGATGACAGCTGGCGTGAATCTGTCAGCGAAGAGATTTCCATGCGGCAGGGGTTCCTGTGTGACGGTTTCGAGCGTTCCATGCGTGTGCGCACAGAGAATGAGAAGGCATTTCTGAATATCAAGCGCTCTACGGATGGAATTCATCGACTCGAATATGAGTATGAAATACCCTTTGATGAAGCGCAGGAGATGCTGGATCGCGTCGCCCTGCAGCCCCTCATAGAGAAAGTCCGTTATCTGATTCCTGCAGGTGAGTATGAGTGGGAGATCGATTGCTTTACAGGGGAGAATGAAGGTCTGGTCATCGCAGAGATTGAACTTCCATCAATCGACGCCGATTTTGAAAAGCCCTCCTGGCTGGGAGAAGATGTTTCTCATGACTTTCGTTATTACAATGTCTCTCTGCGTGAAATGCCCTATTCAAGGTGGTGATTTTTGCATCCTTCACTTTCCGGTTTGTCATCTCGACGCAGGAGAGATCCTGGTGTTTAAACTATCAAGATCCCTCGTCGGTCGTTCCTCTCTTCCTTCGGGATGACAGAATTAAGCTGTAAACCACTTTTGAATGCTATAAAAGGATGCCATATTTTCTCTGTTTTCTATTGCTGCTGCTTGTGGGCGGATGTGACTCTTCACCTCCATCCCATATCCGCTTCGGCGTGCAGGGCCTGCCGGTAAATTTCGATCCCCGCTATGCCACGGATGCAGCATCCGAGCGCGTCAATCATCTGCTCTATCGCGGCCTGGTGCGCTTTGATCAAGGCCGGCGTCCGATCCCTGACCTTGCAGATTGGACAAGACCACAGCCAAACCGCTATCGCTTCACACTGCGTGATCACCCCCTGTTCGATGATGGAAGCAGGCTCAGCATGCGTGATGTTGCCGCGACCTATGAGAGCATTCTTGATCCTGAAAAGCACTCTCCGCATCGTTCGACGTTGTCGGTGATCGAGCAGATCAGGGTGGTGGATGATGTGACGCTGGAGTTCGTTCTCAAACGCCCCGATCCCTTTTTCCCCTCCTATCTGGTGACAGGTGTCATGCCTGCCGGCCTGCTTGACTCCGGACATGATTTTACGCAACAGCCTGTCGGCAGCGGGCGTTTCCGTTTGCTTGAGAGGGATGCATCACATCTGCTGCTGCAGCGCAAAATCGACCGGCAAAAAATAGAGCTGGTGCTGGTCAAGGACCCGGCGATTCGCGTGCTGAAGCTGCTGCGCGGTGAGATCCACCTGATGCAGAATGACCTCTCTCCATCACTGGTGGAGTATCTCTCCCGGCAGCCGGAGGTTAAGTTGGCTACGACAGCAGGCAGCAACTTCACCTACCTGGGATTCAACCTCGAGGATCCGCTGACAGCTGATCACCGCATCCGTGAAGCCATCGCTCATGCGATTGACCGCAAGGCAATCCTGCATTATGTTTTTCATGATCGCGCGCGCCTTGCCAATGCACTCTTTCCTCCGGAGCACCAGCTGGCTGACAGGGGGCTGCAGACAATCCAGTATGACCAGCAGCATGCGCGTGATCTGCTGTCACAGGCCGGCTATGATCTGCAGCATCCGCTGCGGCTCACCTATAAAACCTCCAGTGATCCCTTTCGTCTGAGGTTGGCAACCATTATTCAGCAACAGCTTGCGGAAGTCGGAATCGAGGTGGTGATCAAGAGTTATGACTGGGGCACCTTCTTCGGGGATATCAAGAACGGCAACTTTCAGCTCTACAGTCTCACCTGGGTGGGAATCAAAACACCGGATACCTTCCGTTATATTTTTCACAGCGGCTCCGTTCCGCCGGCAGGCGCAAATCGCGGCAGATATCGCTCACCTGAGGTTGACAGGCTGATAGAATCAGCGGAGGCGCAGCAGCAGATCGAGCAGCAGATTCCACTCTACCAGCAGTTGCAGAGACGACTGTTGTCTGAACTGCCCTATGTGCCGCTGTGGTATGAAGATCAGCTGGTTGTCTATCGTCATCAGCAGGTGGCGGGATACAGGGTAACAACCGACGGGAATTATGATGCACTTGAGCAGATCCAATGGCTAGAGAAAGAGACAAGCGGCAAATCATCATCAGCATCAGCGGGCAGCAACTGACACTGCTGAATCATAACAGGCCGGAGCGAGAGTATCCGGTCTCAACGGCGCGCAATGGCGCCGGTGAGCAGTTCAACAGCGGCTGTACTCCCCGTGGCAGACACCGGGTGCGGCTGGTGATCGGCAGGGGTTGCCCGCGAAATACAGTCTTTGTCGGGCGTCGCGCCACCGGTGAGCTCTATTCAGACGAGCTCGGGTTGCAGCAGCCGCAGCGAGACTGGATATTGACGCGTATTCTGTGGCTGACCGGGGATGAGTCGGGATTCAACCGGGGAGGGGAGTGCGATACCCTGAAGCGTTATATCTACATCCACGGAACCCCGCAGAGAGAGCCAATGGGAGAGCCGCTGTCACACGGCTGCATCCGTATGCGCAACCGGGATATCGTTGAATTGTGCGAATTGGCGGGGGCGGGAACCGAGGTTCTTATCAATGAGTAGCAGCGCTCCTCCGGGTGCGATGAGATGAAAGGCTGTGATGCCCTGATTTGAATCGTGGTCAAAAGACCACTCCTGCATCTGATGCAACATAGTGCTGTGGGAGCGGTCTTCTGATCGCGATAGACTTCTATAGAAAAAATGCAATATAATTCTAATCTGATTACTGATACCACCAACACTTCTGGAGCGCCACAAAATGACTGATTTAGTAGATATCATTGTCCACGTCGATGAGAACATCGATCATGATCACCGTGAAGCATTGACAGACAAAGTACGCGGAGTTTCCGGAGTCGTTGCAGTAAGGCTCGATGACGACAAGCCGCACCTGATGATCGTCGAGTACGATCCCGACGCCATCAAAGCGATAGATGTTCTCAACAGCGTTAAAGAAGACGGTGTTCATGCCGAGCTTGTCGGTCTGTAAGGAAAACAAAGTTGGCAGTCTTCAGCGATGCTTGCAAAACCCCGTCATTCCGGCATGTTGTTAGCCGGAATCCACTCTGATCAATCTGTAAGTGGTTGATCTTATAGATTCCGGCATTCGCCGGAATGACGTTTTCTGGAGTTTTGCAACAGGCCCCATGTTTTTACTGCAAACTGCCTACTGCGAACTGCCAACTTAATTGGTTCTTCGACATATTATTGAGTAGCCTCAATCGATGGGATACACAACATTCCCTGTAACCTCCTTTGAGCAGAACTGCTCGCTTGTGTGGTGTGATGCCACCATGGAGGCCGCTGTGATCGATCCCGGCGGCGATGAGCAGTTGATCATCGAGACCGTCTCCGAACATCACCTGA
>JAIVTC010000028.1:0-4929 GCA_048629055.1 Candidatus Bathyarchaeota archaeon | reverse complement strand
GGACAACGATCTGCTTGGTTTCAAAATCGTGCAGATCGATCACCGCAATGCGCGGATTGGCTTTATCGTTGATAAAGAGATAACGGCCGTCGCTGTCACCTTTTGTCTCCGAAAGCGCCGGGTGATGGGTATCACCAAAGGTAATATCCTTACCCATGATGCGTCCCTGATCCAGCACAGCCTTGGACTCGTCATCAAAACCGTAGCCCTGCCAGGGTTCCGGGGTGAAGACACCGATGTATTTCAGAATGCGCATCGATGGAATACCGTAAACCAACACATGTCCACTCTGACCGCCCGAACTGAATGCCAGGAACTCATCGCGTCCGCCTGTCGGCGTATAGGTCTTGGCCGCAGCAAGAATATTTTTTTCAGTCAGCCCGCGCCGCTCCATCACCTGCTTGAGATCTTCTGCAGCAAATGATGGCGCAGCGATCGCCAGACCAAGAAGGCCTGCTGCGAGCGATGTTCCCGTTAGTTTTAGTCTTACACTCATTTTTCTTCCTCGTTAATGAAATGGCTATCAGCACATCGAAGCATGAATTCGATTGTCATCTGTGGGGGTGATAGTGCTTGATGAAACAGACTGTGTCAAATCACACACACAAAAAGTTCAAATGAGAACAGGTCGCATCAACAGTACTGCACTACACTGCACCACAAGATTCTTTTAGAATCAGGGGGATAAGTAAAGACCATTTTGATGCGCAACGAATTGATCCAGATCAATTAAATGATAAAAGTGTGTGATATGACGCACTTTCCCCGTGAAAAAGTCACAATTGGGTTGAATCAGGAAGGGTTATGATCGCTGAAAGTGGGAATCAGGAGCAATGAGGGGGTTATGAGAGGTGCAGAAATCACCTCGGAAGTTTTATGGATCTATTGAGTCTCTTGCAAAACTCACAAATAAACTGTTTTGTCATCTCGAACGAACGTGAGAGATCCTGTTTATCAAACAGTTAAGATTCCTCCATTCAGTGAAATATGAGAATTGTTGAGAGCTTTGCAGGAGGCTCTATTTTCTGAGTAAGTTTTTCGCTGCATTTTCAGCATCCTGAAGTATCAGGAAAGGACCCCGACTGTGACGCTGAGTCCTCGCTTTGAAGTACCATCCTGTTTTCGTGAACAGCGGCGTCAGATGAAAAAAACAGACCTTTTTATTTACGTAACGGGCAGCCAACATTATTCAATACTCCTGTTTTTTTATAGGCTTTGATAATTATCAAAATATATATGCTAAAAATAGCTGATTTCCATTCTGTTTGCAATTGAAAAAAATATTAAGCCATTGAGAAAGTGGTTAGGGCTGCCTATCGTGGCCAGATGGCCACTCCTACGTCCGGTACTTGGCATCAATTGTGGGAGCGATCACCTGACCGCGAATTACCAGCCGGATTGAGTGTGTGGATAATACATCGCTATTGGGTATAATCCGGTGCAATGTTTCCATACTCGCTAACAGGCTTCCAACATGGTTCATCATCACGCAAAAACAAAATTTATCCCACTGCGCATCGCTATTATGACGGTCTCCGATTCGCGCACCGAGGAGAACGACACCTCCGGCAGGACCCTGGTCGACAAGCTGACTGCGGCCGGCCATCAGCTTGCCGAGAAGCGGATCGTCCCGGATGACATCTACGACATGCGCGCCGTTGTATCAGGCTGGATTGCAGACCCCGAGGTCTCCGTCGTGATCAGCACCGGCGGTACCGGCCTGACAGGCCGCGACAGCACCCCTGAAGCGATGAAGCCGCTCTATGACAAGGAGATCGAGGGTTTTGGCGAGCTTTTCCGTCATCTCTCTTATGCTGAAATCAGCACCTCGACGATACAGTCACGCGCCATCGCCGGCATCGCCAATGGCACCGTGTTGTTCTCCCTGCCAGGTTCATCCGGGGCTTGCCGCACCGGCTGGGATCAGATCATCGTGCATCAACTCGACGGCAACTACCGCCCCTGCAACCTGATCGAAATCATGCCGCGCATGATGGAGCATCTGCGGAGCGAGTCGTGAGCGATTGCGGCTGTGATGCAATCAAAAGCCAGCTGACGCCCTTTGCCGAGGCGTTGGAGACGATTCTCAAGCAGGCAAAAACTGTCACAGGGAGCGATACGCTCAAACTTGAGGAGGCAAGCGGACGCATTCTGGGGGCAGCACTGCAGTCACCTGTCGATGTTCCACCCGCCGACAACAGCGCCATGGACGGCTATGCCGTGCGTTGTGCCGATCTCGGCGATGGCGACACCCGGCTGCCGGTTTCTCAACGCATCCCCGCCGGTGTCATGGGGCAGCCCCTGCATCCCGGCAGCGCCGCCCGCATCTTCACGGGAGCGCCGGTTCCACCAGGCGCCGATGCCGTGGTGATGCAGGAGCATACGACTGCACATGATGACAGCAGCGTTACCATTCACCAGGCGGTCACTGTTGGAACCAATATCCGCTGCGCCGGTGAAGATATCACCAAAGGCTCTGCAATCCTGGAGCCCGGCATGCGCCTGCGCCCCCAGGATCTGGGACTGGCCGCTTCGGTCGGCCTTGGCGAGCTGACCGTTGCACGCCGCCTCAAGGTCGCCACCTTTTTCACCGGCGATGAACTGGTCAATCCCGGCAACAAACTGGCGCCGGGACAGATCTACAACTCCAACCAGTTCGCCATCAACAGCCTGCTGCAGAATCTCGGCTGCGAAGTGATCAATCTCGGTATTGTCGAAGATACGCTCGAAGCCACCCGCAGCACCCTGAAAAATGCCGCCCGGCAGGCGGACCTGGTCATCACCAGCGGCGGCGTCTCCGTCGGTGACGAGGACCATGTACGCGTTGCCCTGGAAGAGTTGGGTGAGCTGTGCATGTGGCGCATCTCCATCAAACCCGGAAAACCCCTTGCGTTTGGCCATATCGGGGAGACCCCTTTTCTGGGGCTGCCCGGCAACCCGGTCTCCGCCTTTGTCACCTTCCTGCTGTTTGTACGTCCCTTTATTCTCACGCAGCAGGGCATGAAGGATGTACTGCCACAGCAGATTATTGCCCGCGCCGCCTTCGACTGGCCTAAACAGGTCAAGCGGCGCGAGTATGTCAGGGCGCGCCTGCAAACCGGCGCAGACGGCCAGCCCGAAATCCGCATCTACGACCACCAGGGTTCGGGCGTATTATCTTCGACCAGCTGGGCGCATGGCCTTGCCGTGCTGGAGGAGGGCTCCACTGTTGCCATGGGTGACAGTGTCGCCTATCTCCCCTACTCAGAATTACTTTAAACGGATATTTTGATGGCAAAGATCCTCTATTTCGCACGCCTCGGGGAGCAATTGAAAATAGCTTCGGAAGAGCTTTCTCTTGATGATATAAAAACCGTCAGAGAGCTGGTTGATCATTTGCAGAAGCGCGGCGAACCCTGGAGCAGCGAATTTGAAAATGGCAGAGTGCTGGTGGCAGTCAACCAGGAGATGTCCGGTTTCGACAGCGCTATCAGGGAAAGTGATGAGATCGCCTTCTTCCCGCCTGTCACGGGCGGGTGAACCAAATGAACCTTCACACAACGAAACGTAGGATGCTGGTGAGCTTGCGAACCGCATCTGTCGCGAATGATGCGCTTCGTACCTCAGCACATCCTACGAACGTGAAAAGCCTGTTGATTCAGGCTCAGCCGCCCCGTACAGGATATTTAAGGATTCAACTGTGAGCAGGATAAGCGTTCAGGAACAGGATTTCGATGTCACTCAGGAACTGCGTACGATCTGTGACGGACGCACGGATATCGGCGCCACAGTGTCGTTTGTCGGCCTGGTCAGGGATATGAATCTCGATGATTCTGTCTCCGGCATGACGCTGCAGCACTACCCGGGAATGACCGAGAAGGCGCTGCACAAGATCGTGACCGAAGCATCGCAACGCTGGGAAGTACAGGATGCAACAGTTATCCATCGTGTCGGCGAACTCAGCCCCAGCGACCAGATCGTACTCGTCTGCATTGCCAGCAGCCATCGTCACGACGCCTTCGAGGCCTGCTCATTCATCATGGACTACCTCAAGACCCGCGCGCCCTTCTGGAAAAAAGAGATGCTCAAGGATGGCTCGTCACGCTGGGTCGATGCGCGTGAAAGCGACGGCGATGCAGCCAACCGCTGGAAAGAGTGACCGCAGCCTGATCGCGGCCGGAAGGCCGCTCCTACAATAGGATTACGCAATCGGATGTAGGAGCGGTCATCTGACCGCGAGAACCAGACACCAGAATCTATTTCAAAATCTGATGCGGCAGCCAGGTTGCCAGCTGCGGCCATAGCGCCAGCATTCCCAGCATCAACAGCTGAATCATAATAAACGGAATCACACCACGGTAGATCATCGCCGTCGTCACCTGCGGCGGCGCCACGCCACGCAGATAGAAGAGTGCGAAACCAAACGGCGGGGTCAAAAACGAGGTCTGCAGATTCAGCGCGATCATCACACCCAGCCAGATAGGATCAAGCCCCATTGACAGCAGAATCGGACCGACGATGGGAACCACAACGAAGGTGATCTCGATAAAATCGAGAATAAAACCCAGCAGAAACATCACCAGCATGACGATGATCACGGCGCCTGCAACCCCGCCCGGCAACTCCTTGAGAAACTCCTCGATCAGCACATCACCGCCAAAACCGCGAAACACCAGTGAGAACAGCGACGCGCCAATGAGAATCATGAACACCATGCTGGTGACTTTTGTCGTCTCCAGCGTCACCTCCCGCAGGGTCTCTCGATTGAGCTTATGACGTGTTGCCGCCAGCAGCATGGCGCCGATGGCGCCGACGGAGGCAGCCTCGGTGGGTGTGGCGAAACCACCCAGGATCGAGCCCAGTACGGCGACAATCAGCAGCAGCGGAGGAAGCAACGCTTTGGCAACAGCAAACCAGCCGTTGCCCCCCTCCCCTCTCTCCTGCTCAGGG
>JAIVTC010000027.1:0-4568 GCA_048629055.1 Candidatus Bathyarchaeota archaeon | reverse complement strand
ATGCTGATAGCGGCGCCATTCATATTCGCGGTGATGGCGTCATGACGGGCTATCTGCAGGCGGGTGGGAAATCCGTACCGCACCCTGCTGGCGCATGGTTTGATACCGGTGATTTTGGCGCTATCGATGATGATGGCAATCTGATTGTCTATGGCCGCAGCGATGAGACATTGAGCAGTGGCGGTGAAAATGTTCATCCCGCTCAGATCGAATCGCAGCTGCTAAAACACCCGGGCATGGCCGAAGTCGCCATCATCGGTGCAGCCGATCCGGTATGGGGTGACATTGTGGTTGCAGTCTATGCCGGCAGCCTGACTGAGCAGCAGTTGCAGGGATGGTGCAAGCAGCACCTGCATGGCGCCTGGCGTCCACGTAGATTCATCAGGAGAGCTGAACTGCCGCGCAATGCCATGCACAAGATCGACCGGGCGGCGTTGCGCAGGCTTATCAGCTGATAAGGATGTCTACCGGGCCGCAACCTCTCGTTCGATTGCCCGCTTCACCAACTCGTTGAGATTGATCTCTTTTTGCTTTGCTGATATCGCCGCCGCCCGGTGCAATTCCCGTCCGATGCGCACATTGAATGTACCCCTGTATGGTTTGTGGGGTTCGATATTCAACTCATCACAGCGCTTGATATAATCATCCACGGCTTCGTGAAAAGCCGCTTCTATCTCCTCTACCGTCTCACCTTCATAGTTCACCAGGGGATCAATAAATTCCAGCTTACCGAAGAGGCATCCATCCTCTACACTGGCCTCGACGGATCCATAAAAACCTTCATATTCCATGAGTTTCATATCAATCCCCCCTGTTCCAGTTTTTCAATCAATTGCCGGAGTGCATAGCGTTTGACGACATTTCCAGGATGCGGCCTGTGCAGGTTGATCATCCGATCTGCATTACCATTCTCGAACTTCACCCGGGAGCCTTTTCCCTGTATCTCCTGATAACCCAGCGCCTTCAGTAAGAGTCTCAACTCCTGCCATTTGAAATTAGCAGGAACCGTCTTGAGCCTGGCTATCAGTTTTTCGCGTTTACCCATGTAGAATTCCTTTTCAGTTGAATAGAGTATAGCGCTACAATCGACGAATGCAACTATATTGTAGTTGCAATATACGCTAAAAATAATGGTGCTATGCGCGGAGCTTATTGGCGCCCTACAGATCTATGAGACTGTATGCTACATTCGGCAATGCGTTATTGTGCCTGAAAGACCTCTGTTTCAGGATGAAAGCCGAACCAGGCGAACCAGAAGGCCTGCATGACGGGAACCCCATTGCCGTCGCTGTCCATGACGCTTCCAGATTGATGTTCCTGATCCCAGAGAATCGTGAATGGCTGCTCATTAACAACATCGACAAACTGCGACATCCCATGTTTATTCAACTCCACGAATGGATAGGCCTTGTAGACTCCCGAGGCATTCAAACCCAACACCCGCTCTTTTGGATGGTAGGTTTTCGGCGCTTTATGATTCACCTCAAAATAGAGTTTGCGCGACTGTTCATAACCCGCGTATGGATTGCTGTTGTAGCTGCGCAAATAGCCGGTCTTCGTTGACAGCACCAGCGTACGCGGATGTTTATCCAGCCAGTCACTCCATGTCGTATGCGCCAGAACCAGCTGTTGGAGCTCAGTGCCTGCGAGTTTTCCGCTGACGGCTTTGGCTGCAATCTGCGACCAGAGGGACTCGGTTTGGCGATCATAGAAGAGCACATCGCTGTTGTAGAGCAGTCCCGAAACACCAAATTTGAGGTTGCGTCCGCGGATGTTTGAGCGGAAGGCGACGCCAGTGCCGCACAATGGGCAATAAGTCACAACAAATGCGTTGCCTCGAATCTTGTCATTGACAATCTCATGCCAGTTGAGGATTTTGACGGGATAGGCTTTCGCCACGCCGTCGATCACCAGACCCAGCACTCTCTCTTTGGGAGAGAGGAAATCGGCATGTTTTGCAGCAATAAATTCCGGCTTGTCGATGGCGGGAATGCCATCTTTTTTTGGGCCTCCAGAGAGGATTTTATCAACATCGATCAGGGCATTCGAGACATCGAAGCCGTTTTTGCGCTCCACGGCCGATACCGCTGATGAAAACAACATCAGCGCTAATACCATCACACTGGCATACAACAGATGATGACACCTGGAACCCGCAAGACATCCGCAATGAAAATAAAACATGGAGAATGACCCGAAATTGATTGCTGTTATTCTATAGAGATCGTGAACAGCTGGAAAATCTTACATTCTGACTGACCGGAATACTTAATGCACTGTCATTTCGACCGTAGGGAGGAATCTTAAAGCACCCGGTCGAATACGCAAATTCAGGATTTCTCCCTACGGTCGAAGTGACACATAATTCTGTAGACCTCTGCGCAGATCAGTTGGGATCTCCGAGGAGTGATTCGTGACAGCATTGACGAATACATGCGTGGTTCGAGCGACAGCCAGCTGCGCTCCATCCTGATCAACAAAGGTGTATATCACACGAATGGAGGATCGGCCGAGACGCTCAATCTGCAATCGGATATCGAGTTCATCACCATGACGCATCGGCTGCGTGTAGTCAGCCTCTGCATGCACGATTGGGATACGCCATGCTCCAGTTTCAATCAACTGCGCCAGATCAGCATCCTGGCTGTGCATAAAATGCTCCCATGCGTCATGAGCATGGAGAAAGAGGTTGGCGAAAAAAAGCACCCCTGCATGATCAACATGGTGCATCGGCACACAGAAATGGTGGTCAAAAGTTTTCATGTTGTTATCCATTTACACTGCAAGTTATCCAAACCATTAAGCTTTGAGGAAATCCCAGTAGGGGGGATACGCGACAGCGCATCCACCATGTCATTGCGAGGAGCCTCAGCGACGCGGCAATCTGCTTGAGATTGCTTCGTTCCTCGCAATGACAACATAACTTAGCAGCATTCGAAGCTGGGGTGGTGGAGGTCGCAAAAAGAGGCCTTATCCCCCCTGTTGCTGTATGACCGCATGAGAATAAGGAGGCAACAGGATTTTCCCGTTTTCAATCTCCGGCGGCTTGCCAATGTTTTCAGAGAACCATGATGAGGTTGCAAGACCGTGTGCGGTTTGCTGCATGGGATCAACTGCCGCCGCCAGATGGGTGCATGCCCATACACCGACAGCACTCTCCAGTGTCGTGGTTACAACACTGTCAACACCTGCGGCCGCCGCTTTTTTCTGAAGATCCATACAGCGGCGCATGCCGCCAAGCATGGTCGGCTTGAGAACCACACGGCGGATGCAACCACTCTCCAGCAGCGTCTCAATATCAGTGCTCAGCAATGACTCATCTGCAGCCAGCGGTATGTCAGTGCGTTCAGCCAGGCTTTGCCACGCTTCAATAGCGGGGTTTCGCAGTGGCTCCTCTACGGATTCAATCGGCAGCTTTTCGCTCTCCTGAAAAAAGTACAATGCATCATCCATCGTCCAGGCCTGGTTGGCGTCGATACGCAGCCTGACTCCTTGCGGCAGCAGTGCGGCGATTTGCTGCAGCCTGGTGATCTCTTCCTCTACCCCTGCAACACCCGCCTTGAATTTAAGCACCTTCATTCCAGCATGCACAGCCCGCATGATCTGGATATCAGAGACCCTGGAGATGGCGCCGAGGGCGGCATTGACCTCTACCATGTGCGCAGCCTGCGGATCAAGCAAGCGGGATAAAGGCAGCGATTGCTGTTGTGACAACAGATCGAGCAGAGCCGTTTCAAAGGCAAACAGGGCAGCGGATGATATCTCTTCGATGCTCTCCAACTGCTGTAATGCCTGTTGAGAATCAAAGCCGTTCAGTTGCTGCTGAAGCCGCTGCAAATCGCCGCCTGCTGCAGATCTCTGCAATGCTCCCATCCAGGAGGGAGGCGCACAATCGCCCCACCCCGTCATACCTTCCGCTGTGCAGATTTTCACCAGCCAGCCATCGCGGGAATACAGCACTCCCTGCGCCGTATGCCAGGGGTTTGAGAATGGAAGTGAGTATGGGAGCTGCTGGATTTTTACAATTGCAGGGTCAGCACTGCCGGCGTTTGGTATCAAATCACTCCACAGTTTCATGAAAAGCCATACCCAACTCTTCGGCCAGGATGGCAAGCCGTTTATCACGTGTCCATAGAAAGCCATGTCTGCTTAAAGCAAGAGATGCAAGCAGGTGTACATCAATAAACCCAACACCTCTACCCATGAGATGGTTGCGGTCGATAAAGTATAATACCTCATCATCCCTGACCAATGGGGTGGCAGGTAAACGCTTTATTAGAGAGAGAAATGTGTCACGATTTTTGAGATTTCCGCAGGCTAGTTCTCCGATGATAAAAGGATGAGTAAAGACCTGTGACCTGTTCAGTAATGACACCAGGATTTCATCCCCTTTGCGCAGATGGTCAATCCAGACGGATGTGTCAACCAGAATCATGAATGGTTTTCTGATTGCCGTCGGGGTATCTTTTCTATATTCGGCTCGCTCCCTCCGAGAGAGGCAAGACGTCTGCTGCTTTCGCGTTCAATAAGCGCCTGTAGGCCGTTGCGAATAATAGCCGTTTTTTCCT
>JAIVTC010000026.1:0-6668 GCA_048629055.1 Candidatus Bathyarchaeota archaeon | reverse complement strand
TTTTACCATATAGCCCTAAGTCGTTGTCCAAAAATAACTTTCCGATCCTGCTTGCCCTGTTGTCCGTCTTCAGTGTTGCGGCAAGAGTTACATAGCGCTGCTATGCGCCCCTTGCTGCGCCTTGAATACGAACAGCATTGCAGCGCGATATCGGTAAGTTATTTATGGGCAACTCCTAAATCCCCCTCAATCCCCCTTTGATAAAGGGGGAGGTTGTTATGCAGTCCATGCTTGATCTGTCGAAAAATTACTTCGAGCTATTTGGCATGTCTGTCGGATATGTCATTGATATTCAAAAGATTCGACAGCGTTATCGCGATCTGCAGCGTGTCGTTCACCCCGACCGGTATGTGAATGCCACGGAACATGAGCAGCGCCTTGCCATGCAGGGATCGGTTTATATCAACGAAGCCTTCGAAACCCTCCAAGATCCTCTGCGACGTGCGCAATATCTGCTGCGTCTGCACGGTGTGGATTTTGATCCTGATACAGAGACCACCACAGACACCGGCTTTTTGATGGAGCAGCTTGAGCTGCGTGAAGAGCTCTCTGAAATCCCCCGGCAGGCAGACCCGTTAAGTGCCGCGTCCCTGTTTATGGATCGTGTCAGCACGATGTTTAACCGGCTCATCAGCAGTATGGCGATTGATTTCGAAATGCCGGATGAACAACAGTTGCAAGTGGCGCGTGAAAAAGTAAGAAAGATGCAATTCCTGAAAAAACTGCATACAGAGGCAGAGACAGTTGAAGCCAGACTGGAAGAGGAGGTGCTCTGATGGCATTGTTACAGATCGCTGAGCCGGGTGAGGCACAAGCTCCGCATCTACACCGGCTTGCCGCCGGTATTGACCTGGGAACGACAAATTCACTGGTCGCCAGTGTGCGCAGCGGGCAACCGCAGACACTCGCCGATAAGCACACCGGGCATCTGTTGCCATCTGTCGTCGCTTACACAGAATCCGGCATCATTGTCGGTGATGAGGCGCTGCAGCAGCAAACTGCTGATCCGCTGAATACCATTAGTTCTATCAAACGCCTGATGGGACGCGGTGCAGAAGATCTGCGTCTTCTCGGTGACGAACTCCCCTACAGGTTTGCAGCAACTGACTCCGTGGTTCCGCGCATACAAACCCGCCGAGGCAATGTGACTCCGATCGAGGTCTCTGCAGAGATCCTCAAGGTGCTGCAGCAACGGGCAGAGGAGGCTCTTGGCGGCGCGTTGGACGGCGTTATAGTGACCGTGCCTGCCTATTTTGACGATGCCCAGAGGCAGGCCACCAAGGATGCCGCCAGCCTCGCCGGCCTGAATGTCTTTCGGCTGCTGAATGAACCGACAGCTGCCGCTATCGCCTATGGACTGGACAAGAGCGCCGACGGCATTCACGCCATCTATGACCTCGGTGGTGGAACCTTCGACATCTCGATTCTGCGTCTCAATAAAGGCGTTTTTGAAGTGATGGCGACAGGCGGTGATACAGCGCTTGGCGGTGATGATTTTGACCACCTGATTGCAGAGTGGATGATTGCACAGGCTGACATCACCAAACCGGATGCGAGCCTGCGGCGTCAACTAATGCAGACTGCACGCGCGACAAAAGAGTCACTCACGCAACACCAGCACGCCGATATCACTCTCAGCAGCGTCGGCTGGCAAGGTGAACTTGATCGTCACACATTCAACCAGCTGGTTGATCCCCTCATTCGTAAAACCATTATTGCCTGTCGCCGGGCGTTGCGTGATGCGAGAGTTACAGCAGAGGAGATCGAAGATGTGGTGATGGTCGGCGGCTCGACCCGGGTTCCGCGTGTGCGTCAACTGGTGGGGGAGTTTTTTGGCCGTGAGCCGCTGGTTGATATCGACCCGGACCGGGTTGTTGCGATTGGCGCTGCAGTACAGGCTGACATTCTTGCCGGCAACAAACCCGATGAGGAGATCCTGCTGCTGGATGTAACGCCGCTGTCACTCGGTATTGAAACCATGGGTGGTCTGGTTGAAACCATCATCCCGCGCAATACGACCATTCCGGTCGCACGCGCCCAGGAGTTTACCACCTTTAAAGACGGGCAGAGCGCCATGGCGGTGCATGTCGTCCAGGGCGAACGCGACCTGGTCTCCGACTGCCGTTCACTGGCGCGATTTGAATTGCGAGACATTCCGCCGATGGTTGCCGGAGCTGCACGCATCCGGGTGACATTTCAGGTCGATGCCGACGGTCTGCTGAGTGTCGAGGCGGAAGAGCTGACGCAGCACGTCAAGGCAAGCATTGAAGTGAAGCCCTCCTACGGCCTGTCAGACGTCGAGATCGCGGATATGCTGCGCGCATCGATGGAACATGCCGAGGAGGATGTCAAATTCCGTCAGCTGCGCGAACAGCAGGTGGAAGCCGAGCGTGTCATCGAGGCGCTGACGGCTGCACTGGCAAAAGACGGTGATCAGCTGCTGAATGATCAGGAGCGCCAACTCATCGATGCAGCGTTGCAGCAGTTGCAGCAGCTTGCCCATGGAGATGATGCCGCGGCAATCGAGGAGGGCGTCAAGTCACTGGAGCAGAGCTGTGATTTCTATGTGGAGCGCCGCATGAACAGCAACATCCATGACGCCATGGCCGGCCACAATATTCACGAATTTGAAACCCCGGAGAAGTAATGCCCCAACTTATATTTCTTCCCAATGAAGAGCACTGCCCGGATGGCATGGTGATCGAAGCCGATCCGGGCACGACCATCTGCGATGCAGCGCTCGCTCACGGCATCGAGATCGAGCATGCCTGTGAGAAATCCTGCGCATGCACCACCTGTCACGTCATCGTGCGTGAGGGCTTTGATTCATTGGAGGAATCCACCGAGGTCGAGGATGACATGCTCGACAAGGCGTGGGGTCTGGAACCTGATTCCCGACTCAGCTGTCAGGCGGTTGTAGACGATGAAGACCTGGTGATCGAAATCCCCAAATACACCATCAACATGGTCTCGGAAAATCATTAGGGGAAGGTTTTAAGTTTTAGGTTATTAGGTTTTAAGAGAGGTTTTAAGTTTTAGGTTATTAGGTTTTAGGTATAGATATGAGGTGTTTGGTGATGTGGTTTGATGTTTCTATTACAGAGCTTGCAGGAGAACACTAAAAGTCAAAACTTGGCACATACTACCTAAAACTTAAAACCTAACACTTAAAACTCACCCCTGGAGCGAAAGTATGTCACTAACCTGGCTGGACACCCTCGATATCGCGATTGAACTGGACGAAACTTATCCTGACAGCGATCCGAAAAATATCAACTTTGTCGATCTGCGCAACTGGATCATGGCGTTGCCCGACTTTGATGATGATCCTGAACATGTCGGCGAGAAGATCCTCGAAGCCATTCAGATGGCCTGGATTGAAGAACGAGAATGAAGAGATAGGGCTGAGGAATGAGTAACGGCAAACCACTTTTCACCCCAGTCCTAAATCCTCAGTCCTCAATCCTCAGTCCTCAGTACCGACTCTTTTATACCCTTGAGGATTTGCTGACTGCCAGCGCCAGCTATCCTCGCACATCTCCTGCAGACCGCGCTCGGCTTTCCAGTTCAACTCACGCTGCGCCAGTCCGGGGTCCGCATAACAGGCAGCGATATCGCCGGGACGCCGCGCAACGATTTCATAGGGCACAGGCTGCCCGGATGCCTGCTCGAAAGCTTTGGCCATTTCGATGACAGAATAGCCCTGTCCGGTTCCCAGGTTATAAGTCACCAGGCCGGGATTGGCAGCCAGTTTTTGCAGCGCCTTGATATGTCCCAGCGCCAAGTCCACCACATGAATATAGTCGCGCACGCCGGTGCCGTCTTTGGTGGAATAATCCCCGCCAAACACGGATAGCTGCTCAAGTTTTCCCACCGCTACCTGCGAGATATAGGGCATGAGATTGTTTGGGATATCGCCGGGGTCTTCTCCAATGCGACCACTCCGGTGCGCGCCGACCGGATTGAAATAGCGCAGCAACGCCATATTCCAGCTGGCATCAGAGAGATGGACATCAGCCAGCATCTCCTCCACCATGAGTTTGGATCTGCCATAGGGATTGGTGGCGGAGAGGGGAAACTCCTCTGTAATTGGCAGGCTGTCCGGATCACCATAGACAGTGGCTGATGAGCTGAATACGATATTTTTAACGCCCGCGTGGTTCATGACTTCCAGCAGGTTGATGGTGCCGCCGATATTGTTCTGGTAATAGTCGATCGGGATGCTCACAGATTCGCCCACTGCTTTCAGACCGGCGAAATGAATAACCGCATCGATGCTGTGTTCAGTGAAAATCCGTTCCAGCGCCTGCTTGTCCCGCAAATCAGCCTCGATGAATGTCAGCTGCTTTCCCGTCAACTCCTGCACCCGATGCAGCGAGGTGACCATGCTATTGCTCAGATTATCCACCACGACCACCTGATAATCTGCATTCAGCAGCTCCAGGCAGGTGTGGGAGCCTATGTAACCGGCGCCGCCGGTAACAAGAATCGTGTTGATGTTGTTCATGGGTATTCTCTTACTCGGGAATTGATCCGCATCGAAACAACGGGAAGGATATGAAAAAAATTGATTGGCGAGGTCATCTAATAAGAATAGACGCTTGGTCCGGAGTCCTCTGATTGAACAATCGATAGATCAATGCGACGATTACGCATCTTTCCCTCCTCTGTCTCATTATCTGCAACAGCTTCTTGCGAACCCATTCCCTGAATCGATAGTCGCACAGGCAGCACTCCCTGCTTGATGAGTGCGACCATGACCGTGTGAGCCCGCTGTTTGGAGAGTTCCAGGTTAATCTCTTCCGATCCGCTATTGTCGGTATGCCCGCGTAGCTGAATGCGCAGCACAGGATAGGCCTGGATGATTGCGGCAGCTGCTTTGATCTGAGCTTGTGACTCGTCATTGAGTTCGCTCGATCCGGACGCGAAGTAGAGGCGGTCAAGAATATAGTGTTGATCAAGCGGTATTTCAGCGCCCTTTAAATCACTCAGGAAGCGCTCTTCAAAACCGGCCTTTGGTATATGGATCTCCTTTCCGCCCGGCAGATGATAATCGAAAATGGCGCCAATGCGATCACCGAATGCACTATAGAGTATTTCAGTCTCCTCTTTCTCTTCCTCTTCTTCTTCATCATCACTCTCTGACAATATCTTGCTCGCGATAATGCCCGAGGGATCGCCATTGACCATCTCTACCGCTTCGAGTGGCTTCTCAATAAGCTTCTCAAGCGACGTCTCAATCGGCTTCTCTATCGGGGTATCCAGTTCGGAAACATGGCCTTTGCGAAGAAAAATAGCGGTGGGGATAACCAGCAAAAGTCCGGCGATGACTCCGATAGAGAGACCCGCCGATGAGTGTTGGGAAGGTCTTGTGTTCGCGTATTGCTTTTCAGCCGGATCGCTGTCAGAAGGTTGATTCATGCTCATACGTCTGCAAGCTGCTATTTGCCAGGACGCTTATGATACAACATCTTGGGACATAGGACTGAGGACCGGAATTAAAGGGCTCAACACTCGCTCCTCACTCCTGTAATTGCCGCAGCGCCCATTCGATATGCTCCTGCACCAGCAGTGTGGAGTCATGTAAGCGACATTGCAGTGCCTCGATCACATCCAGGTGCGCAACGCCGTTTCCCAATGCCACGGCAATGTTCCTCAGCCAGCGTTCATGGCCGATGCGGCGGATGGCCGAACCCTCGGTATTGCACAGAAATTGCTCTTCATTCCAGGCAAACAGCTCCAGCAGGGTAGCACGGTCGAGTTGATGCCTGGGCAGGAAGTCGCTTTCCGCACTGTCGCTGGCAAAACGGTTCCATGGGCAGATGGCCATGCAGTCATCGCAGCCATAGATGCGGTTCCCCAGCATTGCTCTGAATTCAAGCGGAATCGCTCCTCGCAGCTCAATCGTCAGATAGGAGATGCAGCGCCTGGCGTCCACCACGTAGGGGGCTACAATTGCCTGTGTGGGACAGATATCGATGCAGGCGCTACAGCTGCCGCAATGCACCTGTGCCGGTTCATCGACAGGCAGGGGCAGATCAATATAGATCTCTCCCAGAAAAAACCAGGATCCGGCATGCTGATTGATGAGGTTGCTGTGCTTGCCAATCCATCCCAGCCCTGCTTTTTGCGCCAGAGGCTTCTCCAACACCGGAGCGGAGTCGACAAATACACGGTGACCATAATCTCCGATTTCATGCGCAATCATCTTCGCCAGGGTGGCGAGACGCTTGCGCAGGGTTTTATGATAATCACGCCCCAGTGCATAGCGCGAGATAAAAGCCTGCGCCGGGTTGTTGACAACAGCAAACAGATCCTCGTTGCTGTCCGGCAAAAAATCCATGCGCACCGAGATGACACGCACCGTGCCGGTGATCAGTTCATCAGGACGACTGCGTTTGCTACCGTGCCGCTCCATATACTCCATGTCGCCATGAAATCCCTGCTGCAGCCACTGGTGCAGATGGTTTTCCGCTTCGGTAAGATCCGTGTCAGTGATGCCGACTTGCTGAAATCCCAGCTCCGCACCCCACTTTTTGATCTTCTGAGCGAGCAATTGCATTAGAGAAGTTTTAGGTTTTAAGTTTTAGGGGGTGGTGCGATAAGCTTGGTCATTGCGTGATTTTCATCAGAGTATGTTGATACAGTCTCAATACCTGTATCATGTC